>NZ_JBNHFL010000022.1:0-89729 GCF_059090205.1 Arthrobacter sp. CMU6 | reverse complement strand
TAATTTGGGGAATTCCGTTCGTCCTGGTGGGCCTCTACTTTATTTTCGGCCGTTTCATCGCAAAGAAAAAACGGAAAATCGCCACCGCCTACGGACTCACCGACAGCCGGGCCATCGTTTGCACAGGCAACAGGTCAGTTGCTGATACTCCCGTCAGGGCCATGCCAACCAAGGTGGACAGGTCTAAGGACGGCCAACATGTGAGTGTGACTTTCGGATACCAGGGCGGCGCCATGGGCATGTTCGGCATGTATCAGAACACGGGGTTAGACTTCTTCAGCCTTGGCATGGGACAGAACGTAGCCTTTTTTGACGTCCCAGACGCCCACGGTTTGCTGACCGCTTTAGACCAGGTCCAGGCCGGATGAGGTGCAGCCGATCCATCCAGCTAGAGCATGCGGCCGGGCCCGTCGTCCCGGCAGAGGCTCCCCTCCCCATACCCGCTGTCTCCACACCTCTGTGCCTCGAAACACTAGGGTTTCGAGACGTGTGTGTGTGCATTTGTGAATAGGAGTATCGAGCGAAAGGGAGCTTTGTGCATAGGAGTACCGGCCAGCTACTGGTCACAAGCCGTCTGCACAAACCCTGAGATTCAGGGGAAGTTTGTGCAGCCAGCTTCTGAAAACGACAAAGGGATGGTGGGTGCCGCCGTCGGCGACTGTGGTCATCCCCGCAGGATCCCTCAGCGGCAGCCCCCATGTGCCTGAGAAGGCTCCGGCTTGGTGCGGTGACGTGTGCAGCTAGCTTGGGTGGCAGGCTGAATAGGTGTGTCATCCCTGCTGAAGGAATGTCGACCACGGCGGGCGGTGCGCCGGCCGTGCATGGCGTGGACCATGGGGAACGTGTCCAATTTGAAAAGTAAGCATACTTGCTATTAGGTTGGTGTCAGCTTCTCCGCCTGTCCCCCATCCGGCGGAGTGGTTGCCAGGAAGGCCCCGCTTTACGACTCGTGCTGCGGGGCTTTTCGCTATCCATATGTGGGCAGCAAATGCAGGAACCGGAACGGCAGAGGGAGTGTGCAGTGGCTCAGGGCGATATCGAGACGTACTACGAAGATGGCCAGTGGAAGAACAAGCGCGAAGGCACCGGCCGCGCGTTCGGTGCCGGCTACAGCACCAAGGATGAAGCGGCAACTGCGGGCCGGGAAGCGGCCCAGGCCGACAAGGTGGAACACGTGATCAGGAACCAGGATGGCCAGATCGGGTCCAAGAACAGCTACGGCAACGATCCCAGGAACGTCCCGGGCTGACGCAACACGGGGCTCCGGCTCCCCCGTTAACCCGGAAAGGAGCTGGCACGCGCCGGCTCCTTTCGGGTTTCTCTGCAAGAAATCTATGGTCAGTCTAGCCGAAGTGATGGCCAGCCTCATTGCTGGAGCGCGGCTCCTTCTCTCTGTTCCTGTTGCTGGCGCAGGACGGCGGTCCGCCGCTGGTGAGTGGTTGCTGTGGTTCGCCCTGGGCGGCGGACCGCCCGACTTCCGGAAGGTTCCTGGCCTGCCTGCGGTGATTGGGCTGGGGCCCTGTGCCGGACGGGGTTCGGGATCCGCCGCCCGGCACAGGAGCCGTGGTCTATCCGGCCGTCTCAGCCTTTTGGCCGCTGTCGATGATGATCTGTTCAGTCTCCGATGCGGTATATCCCCATGCGACCAGCTGGTTCAGGTAGTCCCGGTGGGTTTGGCTGGGTGAGCGCCACGAGTCCTTTTGGATGGTCTTTTCATACCCGGCGCAGATCAGTGCAATCAGTGCGAACTCCGGCCGTGTGGTGGTCTTGGTGACGTGGTCCCTGAGCGGGTTCCACGCCCACTGGTTGGATTCTTCGAACTTCACTCCAGCCATCTCGGCGGCCACTTTTCCGTCATAGCCGCTGGCGGTTTCGGAGTGGTGGGTGATGGCGTGGAGGGTGAAGTACTGCCAGCCCTTGGGGGCCTGCTTCTTTGCCAGGAGGTTCTTGACCCATTCGCGGCGGACGGTGGTAGCTGACTGCATCAGCTTGTTGTTCTCGATCAGGGTCTTCCGTTCGGCCTTCTGCTTGTCGGTCATCGGGCCTTTGGGTGCTGATGAGGTGCCGTAGCCGCTGTAGTAGCGGAGCGTGAAGCCCAGTTCTTTCCAGCCGGTGACGACGGCGACGGCGGAGTGCTCGCCCCGGTAGTCCGTTTCGATGTAGACGGCGTTTCCGTCCTCGTCCGTGGCCGGTTCCCCGTCTGCCCTTTTCAGGGACGTGACCCGCAGAGTTTCGCTGTCCTCCCCGTACCCGCATTCCGGGACGACAATCGTTCCGGCCGCTTCCAGCTCTGCGGTAAGGGCGGCCAGCGCGGCGGCGCGGTCGCGCTTGTCGCGCAGCTGCTGGGTGACGTGCAGGAGCATGTCGGGTTCGTCCATGATGACCGACTCGAGTTCGGCGGTGGCTTCCTCGTCTGACTCAAACTCAGCGAGAATAAGGGCTTCTTCGATGGTGTAGCCCTTGCCCAGGGCGGCGGCTCCGGTCTCGGTGGACTTGGCTTTGAGGGCGGACTCGACGGTGGTCTTGGTGCGTCCGGTCTTCTTGGCGATCGCGGCGGCCGGGACGCCGATCAGGGACAGCTGGTGGTAAGCGTCGGCTTCGTCCGCTTCGGTCAGTTCGGCGCGCTGGATGTTCTCCACGACCTGCGTGACGATGCGTTCGGCTTCCTCGGGTGAGTCGATGATCATTACCGGGATCAGGGGCCGTCCGGCTTCGACGGCGGCGCGGGTGCGGCGCTGGCCCATCAGGACGTGCACGGTGCCGTCGTCCTTGCGGTGGGCGATCACGGGTTCCATTACGCCGTGTTCCTTGATGCTGGCGATGAAATCGGCGGTCAGGGCAGCGTCCTTCCGGACGTTGATATCGACGGTCAGGGTTGCCGGGTCGAGCATTTCGAGCGTGGGTGCTGCGTTCATGGTTTTTTGTCCTTGCAGAGACGTGGGGGTGTCGGGCGGCTCAGGTGACCGGCCAGCTCCCCTCTCCCCCCGACGCTTCTATGTCTGTCAAGCGGTGGAAACGGGGTGCAGGCTGACCAACCCGATTGCCCCTCCCCTCGTCGTTGTTTGCCGGTGGTGGGGCGGCTTAGGTGACCGGCCAGCTTCCCCTCTCCCCCGTTGTTTTGGCTGCTGGCGAAGCTTGCGTAGCTGTGCCCGATGGAAGCCTGTCTACCCTTGGGCAAGGGCCGGAAAATCTTAGGAGGATCCGAGCTAGCGAGGATCCTGGGTTCAAGAATTTCCGGCACGTAGGCCCCGACTTTGGAGGGGCTATACAGGCTGGAACGGGCACGTACAATCCCTTGGGACAGCAGCCAAAAACAGGAAAAGCGCTTCTACAGCCCGAGCGCAGCGAGGACCGATTCCGGCGCGCTCCGACGCGCCGTCTAGCTTCCTAAGACAGGGCAGCAGCGGGTTGTCTAGTTGTGGCCAGCGCCGTCGGTGAGGTGCCGGTAGATGGTCCCGCGCGAAACCCCTAAAGTCTCCGCAATCTGCTGGACGGTGTAGACCTTTTGGTCATACATCGCCCGCGCCTGCGCCGCCTTCGTCGGGGTCATCTTGATCCGGCCGCCGCCCTTGCGACCACGGGCACGCGCAGCGGCCAGTCCGTCCTGGGTTCGCTCCACGATGAGGTCATGCTCGAACTCTGCAATCGCCGCGAGGATATGGAAGAACAGCCGTCCGCCGGGTGTCGTTGTATCGATGCCCTGGGAAATGGCCTTCAGCCCAACGTCGTGGTCTTGGAGCCACTCTGCGAGGTCTTTGAGGTTCCGGACGGATCGTCCGAGCCGGTCGAGCTTGGTCACCACGAGAGTGTCCCCTGGCCCGAGGTAGTCCAACGCAGCATCGAGCGAAGTCCGTCTGGCCAATACGCCGGAGGCGTGATCAGTAAACACCCTGTCGCAGCCGGCGGCTTCGAGGGCGTCTGTCTGGCCGTCCGCGCTCTGGTCCCGTCTGGAAACCCGGGCATATCCAACCGAGGCCACGGCGCCAATGTACCGCCAACGCACCCGGCAGAACATAGCTCTCGGGCACGGCCCATGGAACACAACAGCCCGCCGCACGACACCGTCCTGGCCTTGTGTAGTGAACGGCCGTCTGTTGGACATCGCAAAGTGTCCGGAACGGCGACGGGAATACGGACGCATCCATCGCCGCAAACATCATCAGAGCACAGTGGCTCGTCCCGTTTGAGGAAGCGGTTTCGATACTTGCGGGGGACCCGCGGCAGTGGCCCCTCCATCGAACCAGCCGGGCGAAGTCGGTGAATTCAAGCGTTCCCTGGGTGATGTACCTCCTGTGCTCCTATTCCGGGTAAGAGCCTGCCCCGGCCGCGTGGGATCAGGCCGGCCCCGCGGTGGCGTAAAGGGTGTTGAGTTGCCGGTAGAGGGTTCGGGCCAGGTAGCGCTTGAGGGATCTGCGGATTTCTCGATAGGTGCGGCCTTCCTGGGTGCGTTTCTCGACGTAGGCCCGTGTTTCGGGATCGTGGTTCATGCGGGTCATCGTGATGGTGTGTAGAGCCCGGTTCAGTCGTCTGTCGCCGCCGCGGTTGAGCCGGTTTCTGCTGGTGTTACCGCTGGATGCCGGGATCGGATTTACCCCGGCTAAGGAGGCGAAGGCAGATTCGCTCCGGACCCTGCCTGGGTGAGACCAGGCCGCGAGGATGACTGCGGCCGTGACGGCTCCGACGCCCACGATCTGCAGGATCGGCGCGGCGGGGCTTTGCTGGATCAGCTCCGCCATGCGCTTCTGGTTTGTTGCCAGCTGCGCGGTCACCTCATTGATCCGCCGAGCGAGGCGTACGGCCTCATCACGAGCGATCGCTGCTTCCAGAGGTTCCTGGCGTTCCCGCCATCGGGTGATCGTGGTGATCTGATTTATGGTCAAGGGTTTACGGGCGTCGATGCCGAGATCGCAGGCGCGCAGTAGCGCGGTAAGGGCGTTCACGTTCACTGTCCGCTCTCGAGTCAGCTGGTCGCGGGCAGCGGCCAGGATCCTGAGCGCAGCACGCACGCCTTCGTCCTGCCGCGGCACCCGCAGCTGGGACGCGTCCAAACCCAGAACAGCGGTGGCGATGGCAGCAGCATCCAGGGGGTCGGACTTGCCGATCCCCCGACGCTGCCGAGCATTCATGCGGGGCGCTTCGGCGACGTCATACCCAGCATCGGCCACCGAGCGGGCTAGCCGAGCTCCATAGGTGCCGATGCCCTCAATTACGCACAAACTGGCCATGTCGCCGCCGGTACGGCGTCCTACCCAAGCCAAGGCCCGCGAGATTCCGGCCCCCGTGGTTGGGAACTGCTCGCACGCGACCTGTCGCCTGGTGTCAGCCTCGATGATGGCGTAGGTATGGGTTCGGGCGTGGCAGTCCACACCGATGACAAACGGGTGGATCTGCGCAACGGTAGTCAATGCGGCGACCTTCCTTCCTTTCGAACGGACAAGACTGGTCGCATCACGACCGGCACTGGACCTGGGAGGAGGTCACTTCGAGGCAATACTGTGATGAGCCACAACAGCGAGGTTGGGCAAGCTTCTAATCAAGCCACCGACGTGGGTCAGGTCAACGCCGGCCGTTCCACCCGGATCGGACAAGTCGGGGGAAATGCACCCTCAAGGGGCCAATTGTTTTTCGAGTCACGAACCAGGCAGCACGACCGGCATCAACACTGCCAGCTGATCCCAGACCAGCCTGTTAAGACTCACAGTTGTTTTGGCTGCTGGCGAAGCTTGCGGAGCTGTGCCCGTGGAGTCCCGTCTACCCGTGAGGGCAAGACACGGAAAATCTTCGGAGGAAATCAGCGACGAAGGAGCGCCGGAGAAGACTTTTCCGGGGCGAAGGCCCCGGGAGGAACGACAGGGGCTAGAGGGGCCGGAACGGGCACGTACAATCCGAAGGACAGCAGCCAAAAACGTCGTAGACAAGACAGGGCCAGGGGGTCCGGAGCCCTGCGACGGCGCCCCCTGGACACCACAGCCGGCCGCGCCAGCGGACGCCCGAATGGGTGCGAGCCCTGCGAGCACGCACCTTCCCTGCCCCGCGAGTGTGGCATGCTCGAAGGCGTAAGCAGCAGGATGTTTACCCAGGGCAGAGGGTCGCATTCCCACCGGTTGCGGCCCTCTGCTTTGCCCTGAACCGTCCTTGGAGCGTTGATACGGTGGTGTCTCGCCGGTCTCCGCGGGAGCAAGGCAAGACATTGCTCCCGGCGGGACACTATTGGAGGGGAAATCCTATGGGCCTGTGGAACTGGTTCGGCCGGCGCAAGCCGGCGGATACTGGTGACGCCGCCCGCGTAGTGGCCGATAAGTCCGAGGAACAGGAGCCGTTGACTCCTGAGCAGGCGGCAGACCTGAAAGCGGCGTGGGCCGAACTCACCGAAGCGGCGAAAGAATCAGCTGCCACCGGTTTTCACGCCTGCTCACGGGGCGGCAAGCCCTGGCAGGAAGATCCAGCAGCTATTCGGACCATGGCGGCCATCCTCCGCCGCGTCAGCGCGGAGGACGCTGCCACGGAGGGTCCTCCGGCCAAGTAGGGTCAGCACGGACGTTAATGCTGGCGTCTCTCCTTTAGGCTGGGCCCATGGCCGAGTCCCTTCCGCCGGCACTGCACCCACCGGCCGCGGTTGCCCTGGCGAAACTCGTCAAGGCCTTCCCTAGCCCCAACGCGCTGCCCGGCGGCCTATGGGCGGAACCCAAATGGGACGGTTACCGGGCGGCAGCGTTTGTTGACGCTGATCAGGTGACGCTCTGGTCCAGGCAGCGCAAGAGCCTCACGAAAATCCTGCCGGATCTGGCCGGGGCCCTCGCAGAGCAGGTGCCGCCCGGGGTTGTCCTGGACGGCGAAGCCGTCATCTGGAACCGGGACCGGCTGGATTTCGATGCACTGCAGCAGCGCATGGTCACTTCCAGGGCCGCCCTGCCGGCCCTGATCAAAGAGCTGCCCGCCTCTTTCGTGGCCTTCGATGTGCTGGCCGTCGCCGGGCAGGACACCCGGGGCGTGCCGTTCACCGGGCGCCGGCAGCTGCTCGAGGAACTTGCTCGGGACTGGGCCGCGCCATTGAACCTCTCCCCCGCCACCAGGGACATGGAACTGGCGAAGACCTGGCTGCGGGATCTGCCCGCGACAGGAATCGAGGGTCTCGTGTTCAAGGGCGGCGCACAGCCCTACGAGGCCGCCAGGATCTGGTTGAAGCTGAAACACCATGATGTCCTGGACGTCGTGTGCGCTGCCGTGATCGGGCCTGTGGGCCAGCCGCAGGCCATCATCGCCGGCCTGCCGGTGGGCGGCGAGCTGACGATTGTCGGCCGGTCCACGGTACTCTCCACGAAAGTAGGGCGTGAACTGGGCCGGCACCTCCACCCGGCCGGCCCCGGGCATCCCTGGCCCGAAGAGATCAGCGAGTCCTCGCTGAACAGATTCAGCAAGGACAAAGGCCCCGTGCGGCTGACCCTGGTCGAACCGGTCGTGGTCGAGGTCTCCGCGGACGTCGCCTGGTCCGGCACGTCCTTCCGCCACCCGGTCAGCTACCGGCGTCCCAGACCGGAGCTGGATCCATCAGAGGTCAGGGTTCCCCCGAAGCTGGACTACAGGCACCGCTGACGACGGCGGCGCGGCGTCCGTGGTGGCGGCCGGAGGATTTGCAGGTACTAAACAGAACGTGAAGGGGGCAGACAGTGGATGGCCCGATCAGTAGGGTGACGGCATGGATGAGACGCCGCGATTCCATTCAGCGCGATGGTGGCCTTGGGCCGTCGCGATCCTCCTTCTGATCATTGTGAACATGACGTTGCTGGCGTATAAAAGCGGCGAGTGCGTTGGCTCCACAATCGAGTCCGCCGCTACGAGCGCGTGTACTAGCGGCCCCGCGCTCAGTATGGATGGCACGTGGATTTTTACGTCGGTGAGCGTGGCCGCCGTTGTCTACTTCGCGCTGCGCCTCGCGCGTGTAGTTAGAGCCCGGAGGACCTAACCGGACAAGGTAACGAAGGCGCTGAAATAGCCCGGGCCCACACTCCAGCTTTGAGCTGTGCTGAGGGCTCATGACCACAATGGGCTTAACCCGTTCCGGTATCTGGCGTGCAATCCGTTCTTTGTCGTACCCCTCCCCCAGAATGATCAGCGGCGGCTCAGAAGGCCGCTTTTTACTGGCGTGTCTATTCGAATATATGTTCTAAGGTTGTGTTATGGGACCGGAGCAAGCCAGCGCTTTGCAGTCGCGGTACGCCCGCCGGGCCGGCCCGATGGGGCTGACGGTGGAGGAGCTCGATTTCGAGCACTTCCCGGTCAAGAACGGCTTCCCCGGGATTCCGGTGAAGGCGTGGATCCGGTTCCCGAACTGCGCCGAGCTGGTGGACGGCGAGGTGTTCGCGTGGACCGCCAAGGCAGCGGAAGTGACGTGGCAGGACGGCCCGGTGACGTACCGGACGTGGGTGTGGAGTTCGGCGGTAACCCGCCGCGAAGAAATGATGAACAGAAACTTGGGAGAGCGGACCAACCGTGACAGCAACACTGAATGAAACAACCCTGGACGCCCCCGTGGATGTCCGGTTCACCGCCACCGGCATTCCCCTGGCCGTCCGCTACGACGGGCGTGTGTGGGCCGTGGCAGCGGAACCGGTGCACTGGTTCGACCGGGACTCGTGGTGGGCGACCCGGCGCAGCGCACCGGTCGGGGTCGGGAACGTCGTGGACATCGAACACTGGCGCGTGCAGGTACGCCTCGGGTCCTCAACATCGGCGCTGCGGACCTTCGAGCTGCGCCGCGACCCGCTCTCGGAGCAGTGGCTGCTGGAATCCATTACCGATGCCGGCTGATCTGTATCGCTCGCCCATCCCGCCGCAACTCTGGGAGGCGGTCCGGGATGAGTTCGGCCTCCCCACGCTGGGCCAGGTCCGGGAGCGGCTCGAAGCCGGGTTCCCGGATCCTGAACCTGCGTTGCGCCAGCTCGTCCGCGTTTTCATCGGAGACGGAACGTTCTGTCCCGGGTTCCAGTTCACCCACAGCGGCCAGCTCCACCCGACGGTGACAGGCCTGTTCCGGCACGCCATGGAACTACGGATCCCACACAACTACTTCACTGTCTGGATGATCACCCCTGCTCGGGACCTGCACAGCATACGGCCGGTCAATTTCCTCCACCGGACAGAGGAGTTGCACCACACATTAGAGGGCTTCGCCGAACAACTCCCTGGAACCCGGCCGCCCAAATAGGATCGTTCGGTGGAAATCACCGGAACTATCCAGATGCCGACGGCAGCACAGTGCACATCGCCGCCCAGTGCATGCCTACGAAGACGCCACGGCAACAGTGGGTAGCCTCGGCCTGTTCTACTCGGACCCGTGTGTCCAGGAGCCCCTGGCCGAAACCTATCCCGCCATGGCTGAAGCCCGCACCCTGTTGAGAGCCTCGGCCAGCAGATCGACATCCGCATCTGGGAAGAGGCTCTCCGGCCCGGCAGGGGCCGCGTCGCTGTAGGGAGATTCATACAACGCGCCGATGTCCACGACTCCGTTCTCGGTGAGTTGCTGGACGATCATGTCAACGAAGTGCAGCTGGTTGGCGTTGAGGGTCTTGTCCCCCACGAACTCGGACAAGGAATCCAAAGCAGCCTGCCGGTCCATCCCCACCAGGGACCTGACAAACAGCCCCAACCCCTCGGCTTGTGTGGTGGCGGCTTCAAGTTCCTCGGTTGAACCCGCGCCACTCTCGATCAGCATGCGCTGAAGTTCATCCAGATCCGTTTCGGTCAGGGGCAGTCCGCGGCGGAGGCGATGGATGGCCATGTGGTCCAGGAATCCCTGTAGGTACATCCGGGCCTTCTCACGGTACCGGGACAGATCTACCGATCCGGTTAAGGTTCCCTTCAGCTCACCTTCTACGATTTCACCAAGGGTGTCTTCGAAGTTCATGTAGACCACTTTGCGGCGCTTCTTTTCGATCAGGTGTGCAAGCCCCCTGAGCCGGACCCGGATCAATTCGAGCCACTGCGGTGACACCTGCCCCCATTCCTCTCCCTCCAGAATCGACTGGATCAGGGCCAGTTGGGCGGCAATGGCTGGGATGTTTGGCTGGTCCTGTAGGGCGGACGCAATCTCGACAATTTTCTTGCGGTATGGCTCAACGGCGGCCGCGGAAGTGAGTGCAGCCAGCTGCGCCTGGTACATAAGCAGGTCGAAGCGTTTGGCTTCCTCCGTGTCGGGCGCGGAAGCCAGCGTCGCCAAGGGGGCGAGTTTGCTCTGCAGGTCCGTCAGATCCTGCGTGCCAAGTGCGGCCCACGACTCCGTTTTGGCGAACTTCTCCACCCATTGCAACTGGGGTCGCACCAGGAAGTTCTCGCGGGGTAGCCCCGCGACTTGCCCCACCAGGCCGGATTCAAGTGCCGGCAGGTAGTCTCCGTCGAGCCCGGCGGTGCGGGCTTCGGCCAGTAGCTGTGTTCGGACGGCGAAGCTGCGGTGCGCCAAGGACTGGCCTAGGGAGCCTTCTGAACCGGGCAGCTCGGCGTTGAAGTATTCAACGTCCTGGCAGACGTCGAAGATGAAGAAGTCCTGTTTGTCTTCACCAGGGCCGTACAGCTCCGGCCTAAGTCGGGTGCCGCGGCCGACCATCTGCCAGAACTTTGTCTTGGAGCGCACCACCTTGAAGAAGAGCAGGTTGACCACTTCGGGCACGTCGATTCCGGTATCGAGCATGTCCACGGACACGGCGATGTGTGGACTGTCCTCGGTGCGGGCGAAGGCGTCGATCAGGGTGGAGGCGTAGTTGACGCTGTGGGTGACGATCTTGGCGAAAGTTCCCCCATATTGCGGGTAATTGATGTTGAATCGTTCGGCGATGAATTCTGCATGCTTTTGGTTCTTGGCGAAGATGATCGTCTTTCCAAGACGGTCCCCCCGGCGACCTTGTGCCCGCGTGTCATCAGCACCTCGAGGGCCTTGTCCACTGTGTTGGCGTTGAACAGCCAGGTGTTGAGGATGGCCGGATCCACGGCGTCGGGGATCTCCCCGTCCTCATCCCATTCAGCAGAGTCCCACTCCTCCTTTTCCTCGTCCGAGAGTTCCTCGTAGCGGATCCCTTCGACTGGGAACTTCAGCGGAATCGACACGGTCCGGGGCGGTACGAGGTAGCCGTCAGAGATGGCCTGCGTCAGCTCGTAAGCGAACGTGGGGACGTGGTCCTCGATGTCGAAAAGGGAGTAGGTGTTGCGGTCCACTTCGGACTGCGGGGTGGCGGTCAGACCCACCAGATACGCATCAAAGTACTCAAAGATGGCCCGATACTTCTGATACACGGAACGGTGGGCCTCATCGATGATGATCAGGTCGTAGTGTCCTATCCCGAACCGTTGTTTCAGGACCGTGCCGTCATCGGTCCGTTCGTTGATGAGGTTCATCATCGTGGGATAGGTGGCGATGTGGATGCGGCTGTCCGCCTGCACATCGCGGCCGAGCACCACCGGAGACGATCCGGGGAGATTGGTTTTAAAGGCACGGGCGGCCTGGTCCACCAGGGCGACGCGGTCGGCCAGGAACAGTACGCGTTTGACCCAGTTCGCCTGCATCAGAAGGCTGGAGAGTGCGACGACGGTCCGTGTTTTGCCCGAGCCGGTCGCCATCACGAGCAGCGCCTTGCGTTCCTTGTCGTTTTCCAAGGCGTCGGTCACGGCCCGGATGGCCGCCTGCTGGTAACTGCGGCCTGCGATGTCAGTGTTGATGGGCGCCGTGGCCAGGGGTTTCCGAGTCGTGCGGCGGTCCACCATAAGCTGAAGCTGGTCCCGGCTGTGGAAGCCTTGGACCGGCCGGGGTGAATAGCCAGAGGCGTCGTCCCAGATCCAGTGCTCGTAGCCGTTGCTGTAGTAAATAACGGGGCGCTGGCCTTTCTCTTTTTCCAGTGCGTCAGCATAGAGCTTCGCCTGTTGCTGCCCCTCGTAGGGTGACTTGGCCGACCGCTTGGCTTCGACGACGGCAAGTGGCTTGCCGTCCGATCCCCACAGAACGTAGTCCACGAACCCGGTCCCGGTGGTGGGGCCGGCGTGGGTGGGCATGTGGTGGACTTCGAATTCTCGGTCCTCGGCCTTGTCCAGTGTCCAGCCTGCTTCGCCCAGGTACAGGTCTATGTAGACCCGGGTTTCTGCTTCGGAGTAGTCGTGACTGTCCGGGAACTTCTTGTTCTCTTCCTTCGCTCGGGCGATCTCCGCACGCAGCGCTGTGAGCTGGGATTGCAGTTGCTCATTGTCCTGCTTCTGGGCCGTCAGCGCCGCGTCCTTGGTAGCCAGTTCTTCTGCGAGTTTCGCTGTTTGGTCAGCAGTACGCGGTTTCGCCGAGGGGGCAGGAACGCCTGCTCGTGGCTGCGGGCTGAGAAATTCACTCTTAAAGACGGCTGCGGGGTTCGGGCGGTTGGCGGGATCGCGGGTGTAGCGGAGCGCCAGCCAGATGCAGACATGGAAGAGCTCCCGAACAGTCTGCTCAGAATGCTGGACCGTGATGGCAGCGTTGGTGTGGATGGCGCTGTTCGCTACCTTGCGGATGAGGTGGAACTTGCTCACGATCGTTTCGCCTGCGAGCCGTTTGAACGTCGGTTCCGACATGAGGGCGTTGAGGTCGCTCTTGTACGGCAACGCCAGCGAGGCGTCAGCATCGTAGAGCCAGGCCAGCAGCGTTTCCATAGTCCGCCGGGCGTAGAGCAGCGAAGACCGCGGGTCCTTCCTCGCATAGAGCTCGGCCAGTCGCGCCTCTTTGGCAATTTCTGGCCATTCCGCTTGCAGTGCAGAGAAATTGCTGTTTACATCCCCCAATGCCACTCCCTCGTTGCTTCTCTACGTGGAGCCTAGTTGATGTCGCCCGCCGCTTGCCTACCAACATCAATTTCGGTTCAGGCTGCTGCTACCGCCAAATAGGGCAGTCTGGCGGTGCCTACTCGAAGAAGTCCTCGTCGAGCTCGACGATGTCGTAACTCTGCTTCACCTGGACTCCGACCCGATACTTGATCATCAGCCCGACAAGTCGCGCCCCATCAATAAGAATGACGCGCGAAGGGACTGCCCTTGCGTAGTCCGCCGCGCCAGATGTGAAAGCGCTTGTGGTGATGAAGACACCGCGCGAGGCGCCGACGCCATGAAGGGCGCCGACAAAGGCTTGAATAGCCTCACGGCCCACAGTATTTCCGTTGGCATAGCGTTTGGCCTGGACATAGATGCGGTCCAGGCCTAGGGCGTCCTGGTCGATTACCCCATCGACGCCGCCGTCATTGCTGCCGCCGATGCGTTTCCCACGCTGCTCGGCTCCGCCGTAGCCCATCTTGAGGAGTAGATCGACAACTGCTTGCTCGAAGAAGTCGGGGTGACTCTCCCGGAGACGCGTGAGGAGCGCATCGCCGACGTCGGATTGGATGCGGTTGATCCCGGATTCGATTTGCTCGATCGGGTCAATATCCTCCACGAGAGTCTCCTCGGCTGAGGAGAGCACAGGTTTCCGGCCATCCGACTGCGGCCAGAAGGGCGCAAACACCGTCCTTGCCGTGGAGAAGTCGCCGATCCCTTCCGGATGTTTGGCGAACCATTCCCGCCCCGCCGCGGTGATGCGGTAATTGGCCCGGACCGGCCGCTCGATCCATCCGGCCTTCAGGAGATTGCTGATGGCCCAGCCGAGCCGTTGCTCGGATCTAAGGCCGCCGGTGTTCAGTGTTTCGGCACGTGCTGCCTCCGATAGTCCCGCAGAGTCAATAGCGCGGCTAACAATGTCACGGCGGTGCAGCGTTTCCCCGGCGGAAAGTGCTCGGAGCACGTGGGACACAAAGAGCGGCCAAATCGGCACCTCCGACTCGGGGGTGGATGACAAGACCTCACTCATTAGAGTTTCCCATTGAAGGCGCGGTGCTGGAGCGACGCGAAGAGGCCATCGAGTTCGGCCAGTTGCGCGCCATAGTAAGCCCTGAGTCGCCCGAGGGTCGCAATGCGCTTAGCGAATTCGGCCTGATCCTCATGGTTGGGCACAAGAATCTGGATATTGGCAAGCGCCCTCGCGTTTAGTTTCTTGGTTCCATGTGCAGCCGTATCGACAAGCGTCAGGATACGGCCGGCTTGCACTCGCAAGCATGCTGCCAAGAAGTCAGGATCGATAGTTTCTCTCGGTATTACGGCCTTCATGTCCTGATTCACCGTGGATTCGACCCGAAGTACTGAGACCGGGAACGTGTGCGCCAAAATCATTCCTCGAACGACAAAGGCAACTGTGTTCTTAGGGAGCCGCTTCAATGACGATCTGACCGGTACGTGCTGGTCAATGTGGTCGGCGGAATCAAATAGATCGTCCCGCTTCATGTCTTTGGGGCTGAACCAAGGCAAGCTCCCAATCCAGTTCCGAGAGGATCGGCTTTGGACGGGGTGCCCCCACTGTAGAGATGGCCTACCTCTGTCAGAGGCTTGCATGGAAGCCCCCGCGGATTGCTGTCGGGGTCGCCGAACATGTCGTGGAAGATAGCAGGCGCCATGTCGTCGAGGTGTGTGAGGGCCTGAAGACGTTTTGTGCGGAGCTCGTCGGCCTTGTCCAGGATGGCAGCAATCCGACGCTGCTCATCCAAGGGCGGGACAGCAATGACGAGCTCAGCAATGTCAGTTCGGTTGACCTGAAGGAAAGTGGCCCCTCTAGCCTTGCCCCTAAGGGTCCGTTTGGAGGCGGAAAGCCAGTGCCAAAGATATTTAGAATCTATAGATGGCTTGGCACGGAGGGCTGCCACCCCACGCCCCGGCAGTAAGTCTGGTCTGCCCATACCTTGTCTCCAATCGAAGCTCTAATACTGAGCACGATGTCGCCGGGTTGTGAGAGCTTGGTTGGCTTGTCCGTAAACTTCTTCGGTGCCAAAATCCCGCCAGAGAAATCACCTGCCCCAGCGATGAGGGGAACACCGTTCTCTGAAGTGTTGTAGGTGTCTCCGGCCGGCGCCTGCCCCATGATGATGTCACATACCCTGGCCAGCGGGACGTGCTGAATTACTCCCGTCTCTGCCCGCGAGGGGCTCCCCGACAGCTGAAGTTTCATCGTCATTTGAGGAGTTCTTTCAGCTCGGTTATTCCCAGAGCGATTTCCTGCTCAAGCTTTTCCAAGTCGGCGATGACGTCGGTCGGTTCCTTGTGGTCGATCTCATCGTGCTCAACTTCCTTGTACCTGTTCAGCGAGAGGTCGTAGCCGTTAGCGGCGATCTCAGCCTTGGGGACGAGGAAGGACTGGTCGGTGCGTACCCGGTCGACCTCCGTCGTCGTCCGCTGCTGCCAGCGTTCCAAAACGTCTTCGAGGTCTGATGTTTCCAGCGGGGTGCGTTTGTCGTCGAGGCTGAAGCCGTCCGCTGTCACTTCGTAGAACCACACGCTGTCTGTGCCACCGGAGTTCGTCTTGGTAAAGAACAGGATCGCCGTCGAGACCCCCGCGTAGGGTTTGAAGACGCCGGAGGGGAGCTTAACCACGCCATCGAGCTTGTGGTCCTCGACAAGCATTTTCCGCAATGCTTTATGCGCCGTGGACGAGCCGAACATCACACCGTCGGGCACGATGACCGCGGCACGCCCTCCGGGTTTGAGCAGCCTCAGGAACAGGGCCAGAAAGAGCAACTCGGTCTTTTTGGTCTTGACTAGGGAGAGCAAATCCTTAGCTACGTTCTCATAGTCCAAGCTGCCGGCGAACGGCGGATTTGCGAGGATGACGTCGTACTTTTCCTCCTCCGTCCTGTGCAGGTCGGCCAGAGAGTCCCGGTAGGTGATGTCCGGGTTCTCCACCCCGTGCAGGAGCAGGTTCATGGATGCGATGCGCAGCATGGTGCTGTCGAAGTCGTACCCATGAAACTGACTGTGGTGGAAGAACCGGCTCAGCTCCGGGGTGGTCAGCAGGTTCGGGTTCTGCCGACGGAGATACTCGCCCGCCTGGACCAGGAACCCCGCGGTGCCGGCAGCCGGGTCGCAGATTGCCTCCATCGGCTGGGGCGTCGTCATCTTCACCATCAAGTCAATAATGTGGCGGGGCGTGCGGAACTGGCCGTTGGTTCCGGCCGAGGCGATCTTACCGAGCATGTATTCGTAGACGTCACCCTTTGTATCGCGTTCATCCATGGGGATCTTATCGATAATGTCGACAACTTTTTCCAGCAGCCCGGCGTTGGGAATGGTAAAGCGGGCGTCCTTCATGTGCTGAGCGTAGGAGGACTCCTCACCACTGGCGAGCTGGACCAGCCCGGTACGCAGGAACGGAAAGATGTGCTCGGCGAAAACGGTGTACATCTCGTCGCCGGGGAAGTTCTTGAACCTGCTCCAGCGGAAGTCTTGGTAGGAGCGGCCCTTGTCATCTACGCCCGTGGGGAAGACCGGATTTTCGACCGGTGTACCGGTGCGGTTGGCCTTGTTCTCGGCTCGGCTCTGGTTCTCGTCGAGGCGCTTCAGGAAGAGCAGATAGGTGATCTGTTCGATCACTTCCAGGGGATTGGAGATGCCGCCAGTCCAGAACGCGTTCCAGACCTTGTCTACCTGAGATTTGATTTCGCCTGTTATCACCGGCTCATCTTATTTGAGAGTCCGAGTTACAGGCGTTCCACGGCCTGTCTCCGACAGGTGGGAGCGTCTTGATGGTCGATAGTGTCCTTGTTCGAAGCGTCCTGCAGTGACTCCCTTGAAAGCGCGAGCGGCGTGCATCCGACTTTGTTCACACCTGCCTGCACAACGGGTATTTTGCATTGAAGCCATGTGGGTAGACCCTCGATGGCAACGACGTAAGCTCATGTCAAAGGGGTTCCGATTGCCACCCAAGGCGACGCCGGGGCAGTGCTCGGGCCGGCCGGTGTCAGTTGCCTGATGTCAGGATCTGCCCGACATAGTCTTTGGCCGGCTGCGAATTCTTGTGGAGCTCCTTGCCTAGAGCAGCAGATACCCACTCCGATCCCTTCACTGCGATATCACTATCAAAACCTTCCATCTCGCCGACAGGCACGATGTGTAGCCGGAGATCACGCAAAAGAGCAATTAATCGCTTTGCCGCAATCGTTGGCGGTCCCTTCGGCACCAGCTGCAAGCCATACTTCTTGACGTCATCCCACCTATTTTCACTTTTCACCGCGTTGTCGACAGTGCGGCGAAGACGATCCATGTCGTCCGTCCATTCTTCGCCCAAGGCCTCAGCGATAGCCTTCACATCCTTGCGCTCCCGGAGGACGTCAAAATCCACAAAGGCGTGGGTCTCAACCCCGAGCTTTATCAAGGCCTTTGCGAGTGCTGGAATGCCGTGCTTGCCTGCGGCGGGCACCAATAGCAGGTCATCCACCTGAGACCGCTGCTGAGTCTCCTCCGCCAGCACGTCAAGTGCCGCCCCATAGAAACGGCAATCCGCGTCGGCCTCGCATATAACCACCCGGCGGTGGAATAGTCCTTGGAGAACGTTTGAGTACCGCAAGACTGGGTCCGCCCACGTAGCACTCACCTCTTCCGGCCGCAGCTCGTGAAAGTAGTTCTTAGTCTTACCGGCGCGGACGATTCGGACGAACCTGACGCTGTCCTCATTTCCATCCAGCAGACCAAGAACGAAGTCACGATCGTGAGTCGAGACCACTACTTGGATGTCCCGTTTCTTCGCCTGAATGCTCAGCCATCGTCCGAGTGCTCGTGCCTGTCCTGGGTGAAGAAACGCTTCTGGCTCATCAATGAGGAGGATCTGCGCACGACCGACCATCACGGTCATAGCGAGCCCGATAAAACTGCGTACACCATCCCCTTGATCCGCGAGAGACGGCAAGGCTGCTACTGCTTCGGCATAGGCTCGAGTGGGATGGCTGAGAAGGGGAATTTCAACGTCTTCCACCTTGCCTACCCTTAAACGGACGTCCATGTTGGCACGATCCAACGTCAGGCGCTCCTCGAACGCTTCGTAAGCGAGATTGGAGAGTTCTTCTTCCAAGTCACCGTCTATAAACATCTGATGCAGCGGAGTAGTTGGACTTGAACCATGCGGATGACCAAGTGTCATCATCGCTTGGCTACTGAGCGTCCCCGCGGTCCAGTGCTGAAAGAAGAAGGGGGCAGTTCCACCGAGGGCAGCACCGCCGTGAGTCAGTAGGCTCGAAAGATGCGGTGCTGACAAGACATTTCCACTGTTTCCTAGAGGAATGTACTGCCTAGGCGACGCCCCATGCATCGGCTGTTCTATAGCTGTGTTCCTCAGAAATGTCTCGGCCTGGTTTTCATCGACCAGGTCGGGCTTATCAAGGACGAGTTCCGTCACGACTACTGAGGTCGATTCCGAACTCACTATAAGAGCGGCAATGTCGCTCAGCGTCTGGGATTTACCTGCATTGTTGCCGCCAACCAGACAGGTGACGCCGCAGGGCGAAAATTCAACTTTATCGCCCGAGTTGGAGATGATGTTGGCGAGGCGAACATTGATGGTCATGAAGAGTAGCCTATTGGACCTAACTGACACAGCTCCCTTCCTTAGCCCCAACGGGTGGACCGGAAAGGAAAGCTATGCCAAAAATGTCCTCTGCCATGAACGCACAGGTCTGCTTTCCTAGCCGTCGCTTTGGCTAAGTGCCCGAGTCAGTGATGAGATGCTGACGCTGAGCCTTTGAGCTGTCTCCTTCAGGGTATGACCCTCACTGCGTAGCTGTCGGGCAGTTTCAAGTTTGCCCGCGGTCATGCTGCGTGGTCTTCCACCCAGACGGCCACGCGCTTTCGCCGCGGCCAGGCCAGCCTTTGTCCGTTCGGACAACCTGGAACGCTCGTACTCGGCAAGAGAAGCGAACATGTCAAAGATGAGCTTTCCGTGCGCACTGGTGGTATCAAGCCACGGCTCAGCCAGGGAACGGAAGCCTATCCCTCGCTGCCCCAGCACAGTCACGATGTCAGCCAAGTCCGCCGTGCTGCGCCCTAGCCTGGTGAGGTCAGCAACCGCCAGGACATTGCCCGGCTGGAGGTAGTCAAGACATTCTTTCCACCGCGCCCGGGTCTGCGTCGCCCCGGATGCGTACTCCTGAAAAACACGGACCGCCCCCGCCGACACCAACGCATCAACCTGAGAATCCAAAGATTGCCCTCGCGTGCTGACCCTCGCATAGCCGATCACATTGCCCGATGTCGACATGTCAAAAACCCTCCGCCCAATGTTTTGACCGGCCTTCTTTTCGAAAACCAGTTCTGACCAACGCTATTGCAACATTCCGGTCGTTTTAGGGGTGCACGCGTGGATTGGTCAGAAACGGTCATTTTTGAACAGTCTCTGGTTGGCCAGTTCCATTCATAAGTCTCCGCTCCGAGTCGTGCCGTATGGAGTCGGTGCCACCAACCGCACCCACCGTAGAGGACGTCCCTGAACCTCGAACCGGATTGCTGATCAAATGTTTGCCGCTAAGGGTTGGGGCTGGTGGGAGCGAGGCCATACGCATCGTCCCTGCCCAAGTGCGCCTTTCAGCTCTGTGCAACGCTTTGTCCGCCCTATAAGGTGCCTTGTACGAGCACATTAAAGAGGTTTGGGAGTTCCCTGTGGGTGCAGACCGCAACAAGTTAAAGGTGACTCTCTCGGAGGTCAATGCCCCAATTCTCTTTGAACTCGGCAGCCTTATACCGGGCGCCGGGACCACCATTGAGAAAATCCTGAGAGCAGCGGCTAAGTCGAACGGATTAGCCGCTACCGGCAACGGGAGTATCTCCAACAACGCGCTCATCTTCATATCGGACAATGTAGTTTCCTGGCTGTTAGGCAACCGCGTAATTCTGAATATTCCACTGAACCAAGTCACTGCCATGTACAGCGGCGCAGCGTACCTTGGCGGCTACTACTTCACGCTTGAGTACGGGGGCACGCGCACCGATATGTGCGCAATCTACGGAGGATCCGCATTCAGGGACAATCTCGGAGCACAGATCCGCGCGGCCGGGGGAACTGTTTACTAGGGTGACACCCTTCCGCGTTACCAACTTTGGTTTCCCCGCCAAGGACTTCCCACCATTTCGGACCATTGCAAAGTTCACGTTCCAGCTCGTGGACCAGCAATCCGCGTTCCCTGCACGCTTGGACGGTTGCCTCTGCATGACGGCTGGACATGGGAAATAGCACTTCGTGCGCCAAAGTCTGCCGTCAAACGGTCGTTTATGCCGTGCCTTACGCTGCACGCGCCACGAGCGATCAAACCCCAGCCAGAACGCTGTCGGATTCCGAAGTCGTCTGCGCTGAGTGCCGAAGCCGCATGCACCACCCCTGCAGCATGTATCCGACGCTGCAGACCAGAGAATCAAGCCAATCTACGGCAGCATTAGCCCTGCGCCGGGAATAGCGTTGAGCAGGGCCTGGGTATAGGCGTGCCGTGGCGCTTCAAAAATCGAGTTGGTGGGGCCCGCCTCTACGATTTTTCCTTTCTCCATCACGCAAACATAGTGCGCGATCTGGCGCACTACCGCTAGGTCATGGGCGATGAAGACGTACGTCAGTCCTAGCGTCGACTGGAGGTCGCTGAGGAGGCTGAGAACCTGAGCCTGCACCAGTACGTCGAGAGCCGACACGGCCTCATCGCAGATTATGAGCTCAGGATTTAAAGCCAACGCTCTGGCGATTGCCACACGCTGCCGTTGCCCACCCGAGAGCTCGTTCGGGTACCGCTGCATGCTCGATTGGGGCAGGTGCACTTGATCCAGGAGTTCCCGTACCCTCGTCTTGCGGCCTGATCTGTCGCTGATCCGGTGAGTTTTGAGAGGTTCTTCGATGGTCCGGTAGATGTTGTACATGGGGTCGAGGGAACTGTAAGGGTCCTGAAAGATGGGCTGGATGCGGCGTCGGAGATGGAAGGCTTTCCGGGGATTAAGCGTGGAGGTGTCCACCCCATCGAAGACGATCCGTCCCGACGTGGGCATCAGGAGGCTCAGGACCATTCTTGCAACTGTGGTTTTACCGGAACCAGACTCGCCGACGATCGCCGTCGTTGTTCCACGCTTGACGTTGAAGGAAACGTTCTCCACGGCTGTGAATTCGTTTGAACGCCCTATCCCCGAGCGGAGCTTAAACGCCTTTGTGAGATTTTCAACCTTCAAAAGTTCTTCCGCAGCACTTTGTTTCCGGGGACGCCTTGGTCCGGGGCGGGCATCTTCTGGGAATGCGGGCCGAACCGGCTTTTGGATACGGCGGGCATGCAGCGCGGGCGCCGAGGCTACTAGTCTCTGGGTGTACTGGTGCCCAGGGTTGCTTAGCAACTCCAGTGAGGGGCCGGACTCGACTACCTGCCCACGGTACAGAACGACTATTTTTTTCGCCCGCTCAGCGGCCAAGACCAGATCATGAGTTATGAGCAGGGTGCCTGTGCCGAGCTCTGAAGTCATTGCCTCTAGGTGGTCCAGGACCTGCCGCTGGACTGTGACATCCAGCGCGGATGTTGGTTCGTCGGCGATCAGAAGCCTTGGCCGGCAGGAGAGTCCGATCGCAATGAGTACGCGTTGCCGCATTCCGCCTGAAAGCTCGTGTGGATACTGAGTGGCACGGCGTGCCGAATCCTTAAGCCCTGCCTCCGCAAGGATCCTTTCGACGTCAGAGCGCCCTGCCGGCTTGCCATTGGCCTGGAGCGCTTCGCTCACTTGGTAGCCGATCTTCCAGACGGGATTGAGGTTGACCATCGGGTCCTGCGGGATCATGCCGACGATTTTGCCGCGAAGTTTGGTCATGCGCCGGTTGGAGGCATGCGAGATGTCTTCAGTGTTGAGCAGTATTCGTCCGCCGACTACGCGTGCGTTGTCAGGTAAAAGGCCGATAACTGCAAGAGCTATCGTGGATTTGCCGGAACCCGATTCTCCCACCATGGCCACGGTTTCGCCGGGCATGATGTTCAGGTGTGCGCCTCTCACCGCTTCGATGTCGCCGCGTGATGTCTGGAAGGTGACCCTGAGATCCCTTATCTCCAGCAGCGGCTCTTCCGCTTCGGAACCCGCTTCCGCCGGGGTTGCATGCGGTGGTTTCATCGCTTCCTCGAACGGGGATGGCTCTTGGGATCGAAGGCATCGCGGAGTGCGTCCGCGAGCATAACGAAGCTAAGCACCGTCACTGACAGTGCAATGGCCGGATATATCAAAATCATGGGGTCGGTGCGGACTGACTGTTGGGCCGCGGCGATGTCCTGCCCCCATGACATGACCGATTGGGGTAGCCCGATTCCCAGGAAGGACAGGGTAGCCTCCGTCACAATAAACGTGCCCAGTTCCAAGGGCACCAAGACAACAACCGGTCCCGTGCAATTGGGCAACACGTGACGGACCAACGTGATGAACTTTGAGACGCCTAGGGATTTCGCCGCGTTCACGAATTCGGCGTTACTGACTTCCAGAACTGCGCCACGGGTGATGCGGGCCATCTGAGGCCATCCTAGGAGGGAGATGACAAGCACTACAGTCCAGACGCTCTTGTTGTCCCGGACGGGCGGAAGCTGTGCGATGACCAATGCGCCAAGGATCAGAGGGAGAGCGAAAAAGATGTCGCCCAGGCGTGCGAGGACGGCGTCAATCCAGCCTCCGTAATAGCCCGATAGGGCGCCGAAGATCAGGCCGATGATTAGTACGCCAGAAACGGACAGCAGCCCGACGGCTACTGACGCCTGTGTCCCATGGATGATGCGTGAGTAGACATCGCATCCCTGAAAAGTGAAGCCAAGAGGATGGCCGGAAGCGGGTGGTCCAGCCGAGTTGGCCAACTGGCAGTTTTCGTTCGGCGGTGTCTGGGTGAAGAGCCCGGGGAAAAGCGCCACCGTGATGATCATGAGGATCATCACGGAGGAGACGATGAACAGGGGCCGGCACCTGAGCTCCCGCCATGCATCCGCCCATAGACCCCCGGGCCCCACCGCCGCATAGAGAGGATCGGCGGGTAATAGAGGGGTTTGCTCTCCGGGTGCAACAAAATGTTCAGCGTCATGGTCACTTTTCATATCGGATCCTAGGGTCAAGCCATGCATACAGGAGGTCCACAACAAGGTTGGCCACGACGAATACGAGCACGAGAACGCTCACGATGATCACCACAGTTGGTCCTTCGCCGCGTAGAACGGCTTGGTACAGCTTGTTGCCCACGCCGGGCACGTTGAAGATGCCCTCGATGACGACAGCCCCTCCCATGAGGGTGCCCAGGTTCGCGCCGAGGTACGTGACGACCGGAATCATCGAATTGCGGAGTATGTGCGCTGTGACGAGTCGTGCACTGGAGAGTCCCTTTGCTGAGGCGGTGCGGACGTACTCGGCGTTCTTGCCCTCTATGACTGCGGCCCGGGTGAGCCTTAGGACGTAGGCGAAGGATGCCAGTCCCAGCACTGTGGCGGGCAGGATGAGGTCTACCCAACCCGGGCTGGGGACAACCGTAGGTTTGGCCCAACCCAGACGGATGCCAAAAACGAGCTGGATAACGAAACCGAGAACGAATGTCGGTATCGCGATGACGATCAGGGAGCCCAGCAGGACCGTTGAGTCGAAGACCTTGCCTTGGCGAAGGCCTGCGATCAGACCGAAGGTAACGCCGAAGAGTGCCTGAATGATGAGGGCCTCTACCGCGAGCATAGCGGTCACCGGAAATATCCGGGCCAGAGTCGCTGCGATCGGTTGTTGCGTGAAGTCGTTTCCAAGATTCAGGGTGAGGAGGTTCACGAGGAACGCGCCGTATTGGACCCAGAACGGCTCGTCCAAGCGGTACTGGCCGCGTAGGTCATCTATGACGCTTTGTGGGGGTTGCTTGTCTCCGAATAGGGCAGCAATCGGATCCCCCGGCAGCACGAAAACCATGTAAAAGACAAGGAACGTCGTTCCTATTAGGACGGGAATCGCTTGAAGCATACGCCGGAGTATGTAACGGATCACTGAGACGCGCTGCTTCCTAAGGACGCGGCGCGGATTTACGTTTGTCTTTCCCCCACAGCCAAATCGGGGGCGACGCGCCAGTCGGACCACCACAGCCGCGGGTTGTGATTCTGGCTCTATTTGGCGGCGACGTCGTGATAAAGAATGGCTCCGTTCCATCCGGTCTCAGCGGAAACGACGTTGTTGCTCCACACGATAGGCCGGTTCGTGTACCACAGTGGCAATCCGGGGAGTTCCTTGAATAGGACTTCTTGGGCCTTGTTGAACTTCGCATTCGCCTCACTCGTCTCTCGGGATCTGAGACCTTCCTGGAGCAGCCGGTCAAACTCCGGATGCGAAAACTTCTCGTAGTTGGCGGGCCCGTCAGTTGCCCAGGTCGGGCCGAGGAAGTTGTACAGCGACGGGTAATCCCCGTTCCAGCCAGTGCGCGTCAAACCAGGGAGGGACTGTGCCTTGCGCTGGTCCAAGAGTTCCGCGAACTTGGCAAAAGGCTGGGTTTCAGCGGGGATACCGAGGTTGTTTTTGAATCCGTTAGCCACTGCGTCAACCCATTCCTTATTGCCGCCGTCCGTGTTCGAGGCAATCTGCAGCGGCTTGGACGTCTGATATGGCTTGATCTTGTCCGCCTGCGCCCAGAGGTCCCGGGCCCTGTCCGGATCGAAGTTCAATACCTCGTTGCCCGGGATCTCTTCTGTGTAGCCATCAAGAACCGGCGCGGTGAACTCCTTGGCCGGGGTGCAGGTGCCGTTGAAGATTATCCTGCAGATTTCTTCGCGGTTGATGGCGTGGGAAAGGGCCTGACGACGTAGCCTGCCCGCTTCGCCCTGAAAGTTCGGGTTGTACCCGGGAATGATAAGTGTCGCGTTTAGCGCCACGGGCTTTGCCACGTAGCGGCCCTGGAAGTCGACTTTGTATGTCCTGAGCGCGTTTGCCGGGAGTGTGTCGATGAGGTCCAGGTTGTCGGACTGGAGATCGATGTAGGCGGGACCCGGGTCTGTGTAGAACTTGAAGGTCACACCGCCGTTCTTGGCTTTGCGTGGTCCCTCATATGCGTCGTTCCTGAGGAGAGAGATGGACTGATCGTGGATCCAGGAACCTTCCTTGGCAAACTTGTACGGCCCGTTGCCAACGGGGTTCTCGCCGTAGGTCTTGGGGTCACGTAGGGCCTCCGACGGCAGGGGGAAGAACGCCGAGTAGCCCAGTCGAAGTGACCAGTCGGCTTCGGGTTGGGACAGCCTCACTGAGAACGTGTAGTCATCCTTGAGCACTAAACCGGACATTGTCTGCGCTGTGGGGGCCGGGGTCGTCGTGGTGTTCCCGCCCGAGCCGGTGGTCGTCCGAACCGCGCTCACGGCGTCATAGCCGTCAATGGACTCGAAAAAAGAGCCGTTGTTTTGGTAATTGGTGCTCAGCGCCGCGAAGTTCCAGGAATCCACAAATGTCTTGGCAGTGATTTCCTCACCGTTGGTGAACTTGCCGCCCCGCTTGACCTTGATGACCCAGTTCTGAGCGTCCGCTGTCTCGATGGATTCAGCCAGCGCATTAATGGGTTTACCGTTCGCGTCGTATGTCCGGAGTCCTTCAAAAAGCAGTTCAAGGACGCGGCCGCCATAATCCTCGTTGGTGTCCGCGGGCAGCAGTGGGTTCTGGGGCTCATTGCTGTATGCGGTGATGATCTTGCTTGGGCCGCCCCCGGCCCGATCAGTGGAAGCCGTGTCGGCAGAAGGGCTGCATGCAGTTAGGGCGAGTGCGGCGAGGGCCACCATGCACAGGCCTCTTTGGGTCCGCCTCAAGGGCATTTCCCCTCCTGGTCGCTGGAGTGAGACAGGGGAAGTGGGTTGGGCCGCCGTTGCCTTCTGTACGTTTGTTTCGGCCCTGTTGTGTGATTTCATGTGTGCCGCTTGTGGTGCAAATAATGGATCTCGCGTGAAGATAAATCAAGGTTGAAAATGATCCACCAACGGATTTATGACTCAACGTGAGGCAGAGAGCCCGGGTCAGGCGTGGCTTCGGCTGCTGCTGCAGCAGGCTTCACGGCCTTCCCAAGAGCATTGCGGTTCCGCCTGGCGGCAACAGTGCTGGGGTGGCCATCGCCCAGTGTTTGCTTGAAGATCGTAATCGCGTCTTCGTAGCAGTTCATTGCTTCGCAGTTCCGGCCCATGTCGGAGTACAGGGTGCCGAGGTTGTTCAGGATCGCGGCGGCTTCAGGGTGCGAGGGTCCGAGAACCGACTGTTTGATTGCCAGGGCGTCACGGAAACTGACCTCTGCTGAGGGATAGTCTTTTTGGGCCTGCTGGATAGCCGCGAGGTTGTGAAGCTGGACTGCGACCTCATAGTGCTCTTCGCCATAGCGGTTCCGCCATAAGTTCAGGGCTTCCGACAGGACGACCGTAGCTTCATCAAAGCGCTCCTGCCCGGCGAGGACAGCCCCAAGGACCGACAAATCGGCGGCCAGTCCGGCTACATCCGGCGGACGCGCCTCCCGGCGCAACATAACCGCTCTACGGGCAGGTTCCTCGGCTTGGACAAATTGCCCCTGAACGTGGTGCAACCCCGCCAGGTTGTGGAAGATGCTCGCCAACTCCGGTGCATTCACCCCAACTTTTGAAATCAGCAGTCTTAGCGCCCTGTTGTAGTACGTGGCGGCCTCCTCATAAAGCCCGCGGTCCTTGGCTAGTATCCCCAAGGCGTTGAGCGGCCCAGCCAACGTAGAGGAATCTTGCAGTCGTTCTGACAGGGCAAGGGCATGAGCCAGAGTGAGCCCTGACTCCTCATACCGGGCAACCAACCGTTGGCTGTTTCCCTTTTGAACGAGCATGGCAACGCGCCAAGACTCCCGTGTGTCGCCAGGTTCCGCCTGCTCCAGAAGCAGCAAAGCCTCGTCACAGCGGCGCTGCGCCTCTAAATGGTTCCCGGAGTCCGATGCGAATTGCGCCAGCGTCTCCAAGACCGAGACGCGATCAGATAAATCAGCCAGACTGTTGTCTACATTAGGAGGCAACAGATTCAGTGCATTCAGCGCCGTTATCTCTGCACGTTCTACTTGGCCCCTTCGCCACAGCGTCTGGGCTTTCAGGTGCATTCTTCTTGCCTTAAAGTGCCTCAGTCTCACATCAAAAACCTGCCCTTTTCTAATGGCAGTCTCCGGTCCGTCCCAGCACGGTTCAGGCCGGAAACTGCATCCAAGCACATTTTCAGCGTCGGACCAGCGGCTCGCAATGGTTGAGCCGGCTTCCTGCGAGGGCAGGCCCGGCGGTGGCGGCGGCGAAACCGAAGGCGGTGGCGGTCAGAACGGCGGTGGTCCAGAGTTTGCGGAACAGGGTTGGGGCCCGTACTCCAGATTCTTGCTAGCCCCGAACGGGTACGGCGCCTCTGCCCGCAGGTTCGCCCGGGCAGAGCCGCCGTACATGAGGCGCTTCGCTACACGTATGTAGCGCTCTCTGGCTTGATAACGAGCCGCAGATAGCGATCGGTACCTCTAGTCAGAGCTCACGATTCACATGTGTGCTTTACATCGCCGGGATCTGCCTTGCATTCGTCCTTCCCGGTCTCACCCCACAGCGTGTCATTATTGGCCCGGCCGTCCTTACCGTTAATCTGGTCGTCGCCGCTCCCACCGGCCAACTCGTCGTCCCCCGCATCGCCCACCACGGTGTCCTTGTCGCTGCCACCGTTCACCTTGTCGTTATCAGCACCCCCCGACATGACGTCGTTCCCAGATTCTCCAAGCATCCTGTCCTTGCCGGCGCTGCCGTACATGTGGTCAGGGCTTGGGCCGCCAAACATAGAATCGTCACCGTTTTGGCCGAACAACCGGTCACGGCCAGCCTCTCCCCTGATGGTGTCACCCCCCTCCCCTCCGTACATCCAGTCGACCCCGTTCCAGCCGTACATCGTGTCGACGCCATTGCCGCCGTACATCGTGTCGTCGCCGTCGCCGCCGTAGATAACGTCGTCGCCGCCCCAGCCGTAGATGGTGTCGCGGCCCGGCCCGCCATACACGACGTCTGCGGCGGCACTCAAATCTAGATAGTCGTCGCCTCTCCCAGTGTCCACCCACGTCGGCACCTTGGGCTTCACGACGACGCGGTCGTTCCCATCGAAGGTTCGGATAGCGAGCGACTTAATGCCGCTAACTGGGCATCGCGTTGTGTTCCTGTTGACGCTCTTACAGTTCCCGCCAGGAACTACCCTGCCTCCCGTGTCGGTGACCTGGAAATAGGCAGCCAACCCTGAAAATACGAGTTCGACTCTGATGTTGTTCGTGGTCCCTGATGAGGCCCTGATCTCCAGGACACGGTCCTTGTTATAAACACCCGTATCAGCGGCGTGGGCTGGCGCTGCACCAATGATGAGTGCGGGTCCAAGAGATAGTGCCGCGACTGCGGCTGCCGCCGTCCGCCGCGAGCGGCCGAAGCGGGAGTGTGTTTCTGTCTTGGTGAGATGCTTGAATGACATGGTTGCTTCCTGAACTGTGAGGTGGTTAATCCGGCGGCGCCGGTGGTTTGAGCGGTGTACGGGATGCCGCGTTGTCAGCGACGGACGAGCGGCTCGCAATGGTTCGTGCCGAGCCGACGGCTTCGGGGCCGGCGGTGGCGGCGGTAGGACGGCAGCGGTCAGATTTTGCGGAACATGATGATCTCCTAATGTGTGCCGGGGCGGTGGTTACGGGGTGGTGCCGGATGCCAGGGTCAGCGGCGCACGAACGGTTCGCAATGATTGGTTTGTAGCCCAGCGGATGCCGGGCCTGCGGTGGCGGCGGCGAAGCCGAGCGCGCTGGCGGTGAGGACGGCGCCAGATTTTGCGGAACATGGTGGTCTCCTAAATGTGTGGCGGGGTTGGTGATTTCGGCGTGCCGGATGCGGCCGGGTCAGCGGTGCACGAGCGGCTCGCCATGATTCACTTGAAGGCCTGCCGCCGCGGGGCCAGCGGTGGCGGCAGCGAAGCCCAGCGCGGTGGCCGTGAGAACGATGGTGGTCCAGATTTTGCGGAACATGATGATGTCCTAATTTGGGTGTGGTTATGCAAGGTGGTTGGGAAGGGATGCCTCGGTCAGCGGCGAACGAGCGGTTCGCAATGATTGAAGCCAATGCCGGCGGTGGCGGGGCCGGCGGTTGCGGCAGCGAAGCCCAGAGCTGTGGCGGTCAGGACGGCGGCGGTCCAGATCTTGCGGAACATGATGATCTCCTTTGGTGCGGGATGTGCGCCGGGTCAGCGGCGGACGAGCGGTTCGCAATGGTTGAACGAGAGGCCGGCGGTTGCGGGGCCGGCGGTTGCGGCAGCGAAGCCCAGAGCTGTGGCGGTCAGGACGGCGGTGGTCCAGATTTTGCGGAACATGATGATCTCCTTTGGTGGTGGTGCGGTGGTGCGGTGGTGCGGTGGTGCAGTGGTTGGGGTGGTTGATGTGTTGGCCGGCGACGCTGCGGGGTCAGCGGCGCACGAGCGGCTCGCAATGGTTGACGGACAACCCGGCGGTGGCGGGGCCGGCGGTGGCGGCGGCGAAGCCCAGGGCGGTGGCGGTCAGTACGGCGGTGGTCCAGATTTTGCGGAACATGATGATCTCCTTTGGTGGTGTGCGGGACGGGTGCCGGGTCAGCGCGGTTGCCGTGCCAGTCAGAACGGCGGTGATCCAGATTCGACAGAACATGGTGACCTCCTAAATGAGTGGCAGATGCGGGTTGTTGGGAAAGAATGCCGGTCAGCGGCGCACAAGCGGTTCGCAATGATTGGCTTGGATCCCAGCCGCAGCGGGGCCGGCGGTGGCGGCGGCGAAGCCCAGGGCGGTAGCGGTGAATACGGCGGTGGCCCAGATTTTGCGGAACATGACGATCTCCTAAATTGCGGTGTGCGGTGGTTGGTGCTTGGTTCGGAGCTGCGCGGATGCAGCGGAGTCAGCGGCAGACCAACGGTTCGCAATGGTTCAAGGCCATGCCGGCGGTGGCGGGGCCAGCGGTGGCGGCGGCGAAGCCGAGGGCGGTGGCAGTCAGAACGGCGGTGGTCCAGATTTTGCGGAACATGATGTGCTTCCCTTCGATAAGTTGTTTTGCTGTGATCTAAGGGTCCTGCGGACGGCTTAAGGGATCCTTAATTTGCCCCGGTCCGCGGGCTTGGCGATGGATTGACTCGGCGTCGATAGAGCTCCCGGAACCATACGGAGCGCCAAGGCGATATAAGTCCCCGCGAACCAAGGGAGGGACTCGGGCTATCTGTTCACGCAGGGACTGACGCGTGCGGTCACTTGCTGGTTTCCCGGGTGGTCGTTCCTTCGACCAGTCGGCAGAGGAGGTTACTCGTGGCTTCCGCTCGAGCTGATCTCGGCGTATTTTCTCTTCTGAGTAACAAATCGCTTCAACGGGAACCGACCTCTGCCGGTTCGGTTTGAAGCGCTGCATACCGGCCCGGAGGTGAGTGTCGTGCCTTGGGAGAGACAGCACCAAGACCTCGCTTTCCCCAGTCGTTTTCGAGGCAGGCGTCCACCGCAGTGGTGCGAACGGCGATCAGGGACAACCTCGTGCGAGGTGGACGGCTTGATCTTTAGGCAATGAGCGGGTCGAAGAGGGAATGTTGTGGGCGCTCTTTGGATTCGGGCTCTGGGCCCGCTGGAAGTGATCGTCGGCGGCGAGCCGATCGCAGTCAGCGCGGGTCAGCAACGGATTGTTCTGGAGTGTCTGGCCCTTAGGGCCAACTCCATCGTGACCTCTGACTTTTTAGCGGAGGCCGTTTGGGCTGACAATCCACCAGCAAAGCCGGGCCCTCAGTTGCAGGTGTACCTTGCCACGTTGCGGCGCCTCCTCGAGCCAGATCGGCCGAAAGGTGTGACTTCACAGCGGCTGGCAAGTCGGCCGGGCGGCTACGTGCTGAACCTTAAAGAGGATGAGCTTGATCTCCTGCAGTTCCGCGAACAAGTCGCGGCCGGCGAGCATGCTGTGCAGGACGGAGACTTGCTCGAGGGTGCCGAGTGTCTCCGGCAAGCCGTACAACTCTTCAGGGGTCCGGTCTTTCCTGACTTGGCCGACATGGAGGTGTTCCGGCCGGAGTTGGATGAGCTGGAGGAGGCAAGGCTGGACGTGTACCAGGATCTGATTGAGATAGATTTGGCGCTGGGGCGGCACAGTGCGCTGGTGGGCGAGCTGCTGTCGCTGGTGGCATTGAACCCTTATCGGGAACGTCTGTGGGCCGCGCTGGTGCTCGCCTTGTACAGGTCCGACCGGCAGGCCGATGCTCTGGCAGCATGCCGCGACGCGCGCAGGGTCTTCGCGGATGAGCTGGGCATCGATCCGGGCCCACGCCTGCGGGAGTTGGAACGGTCGGTGCTGCAGCAAGACCCGTCGCTTGCGGCTCCAGCGCTGGATGGCCGCCGACGAATCAGGCAACGGGTGGACAATCTTCCTTCCGAGCTCACGCCACTGGTCGGGCGTGAGACGGAGCTTGGGGAACTGTGCAGCTTGTTCGTCGACGAGGGCTGCAGGCTGATCACGATCACGGGTTCGGGAGGGACCGGCAAGACCCGATTGGCATTAGCTGCTGCAGGGAGGCTCGCCACCACCATGGCCGACGGCGCTTGCTGGGTCGACCTTGCTCCGCTCACGCAAAATCGGCAGGTGCCGGTAACGATAGCGGACGCACTTGGCTTGGAGGACCGGGCGGGCGTGGACCCCTTAAAGAGCGTGGCCCGGTTTCTGCGCTCCCGTCGATTGTTGTTGATCTTGGATAACTTCGAACACTTGGAGGAGGCCTGGCCAGTAGTGGTGGACATGCTCACCGCTGCCCCCAACCTGTGGATCCTGGTTACGAGCCGGCGCCCGCTCGGACTGCGCGCGGAGTACGAATTCGAGCTCGAACCTCTGGCGCTTCCTCCTCTCGACCCGCCACTGCCTCCGCTTATGCTGCAGTATGTGCCGGCTGTAAAGCTTTTTTTGGCCCGTGGCCGCACAGTGCGCCCCCATTTGAGTGTCAATGACAATAACGCTGCCGTGTTAACCCGACTCTGCCGCCGCTTGGATGGTCTTCCACTCGCGATTGAACTAGCCGCTGCGCAACTGCGTTATCGCAGCGAGAGCGAACTCTTGTATGAGTTAGAGGTCAGTTTTGCGGCTTTGCCGGCGGCCTTCCGCGATCTTCCGGATCGTCAGCGCACGATCACTGCGACCATCGCCTGGAGCTACAAGTTGCTCGGTGAGGCTGAAAGGCGACTTTTCGATCGGTTAGGCGTCTTCGCCGCTGACCCGGCGGTGACCGCTGTCACTAACATTTGCGGATCCTCTCCCGATGAAGGCCCTGCTGCTCAAGAAGCTGCCGCTGAGGAGCTGCTGGCCGTACTGTCACGTCATAGTCTTCTGCGCGGCTATGCCGACTCCAAGGGAACAGCCCGGTTATCAATGTTGCAGACGATCCGCGAGTTCGCCCGCGACTGTCTCGAATTACATGCTGATGCCGCAATGGTGAGGCGCCGGCACTGCGAGTACTACCTAGGTGTGGCCGAGTCCGTGGCCCCTCTCCTATGGACAGCGGATCAAGTGGACGCCTTCCGCGCCCTGCATGCAGATGCTCCCGACCTACGCGGCGCTTTCTTGTGGGCTGCCGGACCTGACGGATCCGCTGATCTGGCGTTACGGCTGATGGGGGAACTCTGGCATTTCTGGGAGCTCACCGGGGACGTGGTCGAACAGTGTGAAACCGCCCTGAGGCTAGTCACTGGCACACCGGATGCTTCACCGGCCCTCAGAGCACCCGCACTGAGTGGAACAGCGACGTTTTGCTGGATGCTGGGCCGCAACGACGAGGCCACCGACCTCCACCACAAGGCACTCAACGCATTCGAAGCCGCCGGCAACGACCAAGGGGTTGCCTGGAGCATGGCCTGTCTGGCAGTGCAGGCGTCGGAGCGTGATGACAATGTCACAGCGGAACGGTTGGCCACCAAAGCGCTATCGCTGCCACTTGCCAGCCCGCGCACGCGCATCTGCGCCCAAATCGTACGGAGCCTGGTGGCTTACTACTCCGGTGATATCGATAAGGCTCTTGCCTTGCGCCGCGAGAGTGCCGAACTAGCCCGGCACGTGGGCGACCGATGGATACTAGCAATCGCCCTAACTAATTTGGCTGAGTGTATGGAGCAAGTAGGTGATTACCCTGGAGCTGAACGGCTGCTCCTGGAGGCAATAAGCGGAGCAGTTGACCTTGGCGGGCAGGGCCAGATCGCGGGATTCCTCGAACAACTGGCAGACGCCTACGTTGAAACGCGCCGCACGGAACTCGCCATTCGCGTACTTGCGGCAGTAGATGCTTATCGCAAGGAACGGGGGCTTCCGCTCTTCCCGGCAGAACAACGGCATCTCGATTCGGTTCTGGCCAAGGCAAGAACTCAAGCAGGGCTCGTTCCCTTCGCGTTGGCCTGGGCGGCTGGACAGGAGCTGACTATCGCCCAGATCGTCAATGAAGTACTCACCGCTAATCCACAGGGTGACCAGCAGGACCCATCATTCCCGCAGCAACCGCCATCAGCCTCCATTCAACCACCAATGACGGACTTGAACGCAGCACCGTGGGCTTGACCAATAGCAAAAGGTGCCGTTGCGCTGAATAACTGTTCGGTCCAAGAGGCTGTCAGTCCACGCAGTCAGGCCATAGGTCCCCACCCCATGTGGCGAAGTGATCGTCCGCCATCCTGAGGGGCGGCCACGTTCTGCTTTCCGGGCGAGGCACTTCTAGCGTGGCTGAGAGGGGGGCACCAGCACCTGTTTGGCCGTTGCGGGCCCTGCACGTCTCAATGCGCTTCATGATCAGCATCTCCTCTAAGTCGCTACAGTCAGCGAGGGCTTCAGGTCTGTTGTGACCTCCAGCTGAAATCTTCGGGCTGGTATTAACAGGGTGGCCGGGAGGGCTTAAGCGATCCTTAAATGAGCTCACGACGTTCTCTCGATAACGATGGATTTTGAGAGCGCATCGAATCGAGAAGCAAGAAGGAGCGACTTGCCTTGGTTTCTAGATAGACACTCCCAGCGCCGCTTTTCTCACAAATAGTTCTCGTTTCGGTACGCTTCTCGATGAGCCCCTGATCGGGTTTTGAGAAGAGAGAAGACCCCGACAGTCCATCGCATCGGATATGCAAGAGTCACCACACGGGATCAGAACCTTGGCCTACAACGCGATGCGCTGCGAGCCGCGGGCTGCGACAAAATCTACGAAGACACCATCAGTGGCACACGGGCCAAACGCCCAGGACTGGCGAACGCATTGGACCAGCTGCGTGAGGGTGACACTCTGGTGGTGTGGAAGCTTGACCGGCTGGGCCGAAGCGTAAAGGACCTTCTGGACTTCGCCGGTGGCCTAAACGATCAGGGAATCGGATTTATCAGCCTGACCGACTCCATCGATACCACCACAGCGTCGGGACGTTTCTTCTTCAACGTCATGGCGTCGCTCGCCCAAATGGAGCATGAGCTCATGATCGAGCGCACCCAGGCAGGCCTCCAGGCAGCAAGAGACCAAGGCAGGATCGGAGGCCGCAAACGAATCATGACAGACGCCAAGATCCGCTCGGCCCGGACCTTGCTCAACCAGGGAACGCCGCCGAGAGAAGTAGCCGCTAACCTCGGCGTCTCTGTACCTACGCTGTACCGCTGGGTCCCAGCGACCAAGACCGCCGCAGCTGCAGCACCATGACGAGTCCTTTAGTGCAGAGCACTCTTGAAAAACCGCCCCCTTGTGCACGCGACTCCTGACAAACCTACGTCAGCACTCGCCGGCACTCGCCTTGTCCTTCCGCATGAACTGGTGCAGACGACTTCGGAAACTGACATTTCGAAGGCTTGCCGGCGGCAGGTCAGAAACGGTCGTTATTGATGCGACGTGTGCCCTTGAAGCACAGGGCCCAAGGGGTAGATACAAGAGCGAGAGTTCCGGGGAGACCTCACGAGTCAGGAGAGACTCGCGCATCCTGGCGGCCACCCTAGTAGGACACGAAACCACCACCCTGACCGCTTCCACTGCCAACAGGCAATATGGTGGGCAGAAGTTAGATCGAATTCAGAGTTGGGGATAAAGCGTCGTGTTTTCTGAGTCCTCCGGTACCTACGAGCTGGTGGACTTACCGGAACCGGGGCCTGATACGTATTCACTGGGCGTATCAGGTCCTACCTTGCTGCCTCGCCAATACATAGCGTTCTACTCTCCTTCCGAATGGGAGACGTTCGTCTATGAGTGGGCCCGTGCCTTGGAGGGATACTTTCAAGTCCAGATCCCAGGGGGCGGCGGGGACCGCGGCCTGGACGTCGTTGGGATGCTGTCGGAGCAAGGCACGGACGGCCTATGGGATTGCTTTCAGTGCAAGCACTACAACAGGGCTTTAAAACCCGGAGACGCCTACCCGGAGATGTATAAAGTGATCTGCGGTGTCGTGGATGAGGTGTATGCCCTTCCACGAAGGTATCGATTTTTAGCACCACATGGCTGTGGTCCAACTCTGACCAGGCTGCTAAGTTCGCCCTCCAGGCTCAAGGAGGGCTTCCTTGGTTGGATGGAGGGCAGTTCCAGCCCTCTCCACCATGCGGAGGAACAGAAGAAAGCGCACATTCGCGCCAAGGCACTCGAAATCGATTACAGCTTGTTTAAGGCTGAGGACCTTGAAGATGTTGTGTCTGTTCACCGGCGCTCACCCAACCACGTGCTTCGATTCGGATCCCAGCCCATCACGCGAGCACGGGAGTTGGCGCAGACACCCTCAGAAGTTGACCTGGCCCGCGAAGCGGTTTACGTCAAGAAGCTGGTGGAGGTCTACAACGAACGACATGGGACAGCGTGGAAAACTGAAGCCGAGATCTCAGATGCTTCTTCTCGCGAGCACTTCAAACGCGCGCGTGAAGCCTTTTTTAGCGCAGAGGACCTGCGAGGTAGTGCGCGAGATCAAGTGCCAGCTGCGGTGTTCAGCGATCTCCAACAGGATATCTACGACGGCGTAGTGGATATCGAGCAGATGGATCACGCCAATGGAATGAGCCGGTTAGCTAAGGTCACTGAGAAAGCCTCGACTGTACCTCTGGATTCGAGTCCCTTGATCAGAATCATCCGCCCTCGTGACCGTACTGGGCTCTGCCACCAGTTGGCTAACGATGACCGACTCAACTGGATCCGAGCGGAGTCATAGATGCTTCTCTTTAACGGTCCTGTGGAGGTGGGTATCCGCGCAGTCATTCTGCTTGACGCTGTATTTCCTCAGGCTCTAGATCTGAATCGGATCACCATTCTGGACCACTTGACGCTGCATAGCGGCATGGCAAGTGATCTCCCAAGTGTTCACCCTGACCGGACGAACTCCCTAGGTGAACTCGGCCTGAAGAGGGGCGTCATGGAGCAGGGCCTTCAGTTGATGCGCAGCGCCGGCATGGTGTCAGTAATCGTGTCTGAAGCAGGAATTTCCTATCGAGCGACTGAAGAAGCTGCGGGCTTTCTTGGCCTGATGGAGGCTCCCCTCGTAGCCGCCCTAGAAACGCGCGCAGATTGGGCAGTTCACCACTTCGCGGCACTCAGTGACGCCCAAGTACATCAATTGATGCTCGCACCGTTGCATAGCACGCAAGAAGAACCAGGAAACGGAACGGTATGACTCCCGCCCGAATGAAACTTAGACATCTCACCTTCATTGGGCGGGGAGTGGATTCGGCAAGTATCGAATTCAACGCGAGGCTTACCGCTATAGTCGGCCCTTCTGACACAGGTAAATCATTTATTCTCGACAGCATCGACTATGCGCTGGGCGGCAAGGAGCTCCGCAGCATCCCCGAGATCGACGGATACACCCACTTGCTGCTGGGTTTCAGTATCGATGAGAATCCAACGACCACTTTGCTCCGCCCTCTCAACGGAGGAAAGTTCGAGCTCTACAATCATGACCTGCGTGGTTTCCCTACATCACCCGCAGACCGAGTACTTGAACCAGCGCATAAGGGAAACAACGACAACAGCCTGTCCAAGTATCTACTCGCGGAACTAGGCTTCGCTGACCGAAGGGTCCGAACGAATGCCAGGAACGCTACACGCGGTGTGAGCTTCCGAGACCTCGTCCGGCTCTGCGTCATCTCAGAGGGAAGCATTCAAGCAAAGACGGCTCCAGCTCTCTCTGGGCAGTACTCATCCGGAACCGTCGAGAAATCCGTTCTGAAGCTGCTGCTAGAGGATATAGATGACTCTGAGCTGGTTGAGGCTCCATCCCAGGTCGAAGAAAAGCTCAGTCGCGGTAAATCTGCCCTTCTCGATCAAATTGTGGCAAAGCTTTCCAGCGAATTATCGGATCTTCCCGGCGATGCCACCCAGCAACTCCTACGCTTGGATGCCTCAATAACTGAGCACTACGCGCTGATCGAGGGAACTGTCACGGAACGAGATTCCGTTCTAGGCGAACGGGAAAACCTCAGAGTGGAGCTGTCACGACATGAGGAAAGAGTTGCGGAACTTGAGGAACTGTCAGCACGATTTGGGCTGCTGAGCAGCCAGTACCACTCCGACATCCAACGACTGGAAATGGTCGCCGAGGGCGGCACTCTATTAGGGCTGTTCGAGCCCGGGATTTGCGTATTGTGCGGTGCTCAGAGAGAACACCAGCAGCACGGCCCAGAAGACGTTTCTGGCGCGGAAATGCTCAGAGAGGCGGCGGACGCGGAAATGGCAAAGACCGCAGCCCTGCTCTTCGATCTTGAAGCGACCATTGATTCGATGGCTTCCGAGAAGCGGGACACACAGCAGATGATCCACGCTGCTCGCCAAACTATGGGAGAGCTTGGAACTAGGGTGACAGAGCTAGATAAAGCTCTATCACCAAAGAAGAATGACCTCAACGAACTCGTTGCTGCCAAAGGCAAGATAGAGCGTGCCCTATCAGCCCAAGAGCAAATACAAAGCATCGAGAGCCTGCGAAGCACGATTGAACTAGAGGGAACGAAGCCCAGCAATGGAGGGCCAGCCGGCGACGAAGAGCGGCGCGAACTTGCATCCTTGATTGCCGAGATCCTCCGCAAATGGGGGATGACAGGAACTAGCACAGCGCGCTTGGACGAGAAGACTGAGTTGATCCTAGATGGGCGCCCTCGGGGTTCCAGAGGGAAAGGCACCAGAGCACTACTCCACTCTGCGTTCTCACTCGCTCTGGCCGACTATTGTCTACGCAGAGAAAATCCACACCCCGGCTTCGTCGTACTTGACTCTCCCCTGGTTACCTATCGACAACCAGATCCTGGTGAAGATGAAGCTATCCCGACGTCCGTTTCCGATTCCTTTTACCGGTATTTGGCCACGGAGTTCGACGGCCAGGCAATTGTCCTCGAAAACCAAGATCCCCCTGCCGAAGCATCACCAGACATATCTGTCGTCAGGTTCACGAAGAGGGAAGGCCAAGGAAGATACGGGCTGTTCCCGACCGCATCAGGAAGGCCATAGACCGCTAGCTGAAAACAAAGCGGAAGGGCCTGCTCATTAGAGCCGGCCCTTCCTGGTTTTCCCCCTGCAAAGTCTCCGGTTGGCTTGGGGTCCGCCCGCCACAACCAGCCCTGTCGGAACACGAAGTCACCCTCCACGAGGAACGCCCCGTTGCTGAGAAGGAAACCGTGACGGATGAAGTCACCGCCGAGGAGGAAGTCCGCAAGGAACAACCCATCGACACCAATGGCATCGACGGCATCGACGACACCCGCCGCTAGCCCCATAACCGGCAGACCCCACTCAGGCCAGGGAGAGGGGCGCCAAGCCCCTCGCCCTGGCCAAAGTCCGCGGGTACCAGGTTCGGTAGCCTGACGGCGGCCCTTCACCTAAGCAAGGCCGGAGCGCCCCTCCCCCGCCAGACGGCGACAAAAGACTGATCCAACGCTCATCGGCAGAGATTCCCCCGCCCTATCCTCCGCCGACGCGCGTGTCCGCGCTTTCGCCACAGACAGGCGCGCATAGGGTCTGTAAATGGAAGCGAACCAAGTCGGCGAGCTGGAAGGTCAGACCTCGATCAACGAACTGCTCGACGAACCAGTCGGCACTAATCCCATCCAGATGGTGCTGCCGCTCCATATCCAGCTCTCCTCCGGGGAAATCCGACGTCTGTCATGACCTCGAGAAAGTCGAAAATGCAGCCCCGCATCCTTGGGAGATGCAACGACTCGGCTGGTCGGTGCTCGCGAAAAGCGAGACCCCGTCGGACGAGATGGATGCCAAGGGACATCAAATCTCTTCAGCGCCGGCCGCCCGCCGCAAAGCTTTTTGAAATACATCGGTCAGCTGTTGCAGGCGAGTGGGATCCAGGACTACTGCCTGGCCATGAGCGATGTTGCCCCTCTTCCGCCACCACTCATCGATGTCGTCTGACGCAATGTCTCTGATGCTCACGGTGGACAGAAACGCCCGGACGTGGTCGGGAACCCGATTCTGGGTTGTGTAAAAGACACTATTAATGACCCGATCACTCACTTCGTCTAGTCCCGCAGCTGACAGAACCGGTTCAAGCTTTGACCTAAGTTCGCGCCGCCCCTGCTTAGTAAGCATTGTGGAAACCCTTGGTTGATCCCCAATAGTCCCTACTGCCAACGCTTCCAGCCCAGTAACAGAGAGAAGCCAGCGGTTTTCGGGGCGGGAAGAAAGGACGAGTATGTAATTCAACTCCAGGCAGCTCTTCACATATTCAGGCAGTTCATCACGGCGTTCGAACACAGCAGCCTCAGCCTCAAGGTCTCCTCGACGGGCAATCGCAGCGACGTGGGACTCTATGAATACAACTCCTTGGTCACTCTCAACGACTTCTGCCTGAATGCCCGAGATACGGACTTGGAATGCGCAGTTCCAAGCGGCAAGAATGGCAAGAAAGTCCTCAACGAGCCGGATGGCGTCTAGTTTGGCTGTCCCCGGATCCTGGCTCGAGACCTCAACTTCAGTTACGTATGCCTCCCCGCTGCGACGCAAGGTCATACCTTGAGGCAACTCGGTATCCGGCAACTCAGCTATAACGCTTGACCGCAAATCCTCATGGGATACCGGTTCGAATGGCACCTGCACTCGAAACTTCGCCATGGAGCACAGAGTACAACCCCTTTGAGTGCATAGAACGGCCGCTCGCCCGTAAGTCCCCAAGGAGCACACCCAGAAACGGTCGTTATTGACCATCCCGAACGGCAGGCAGATACTCGTTCGGCCAAACCTCATCTCGGAAGAGTGATGCTCCCGGAGCCTCGTCCACCGCAAAACGCTCTGAGCCGGCGATGATCAGTTGAAGGTAAAGAGGGTCCGTTCCTGCAGATCGATCATGGCGGTCCGGAGCCCCGGGTTGTCCTTCCAGGACGGCAAAGTGGCGATGAGACTGGAGCTGATGAAGTCCATCATCTCGTTGATCGTGAATAGCCCTACGCCTTGGGGCGACCACCGCACCTCGGGTGTGATCGGCGGGTTGCGGCTGGAATCTATGCCCGGTAGCGGGGTGATATTCATGCCGAGCATTGGGATCACTTGCTGAATCCCAGGGAGGGTCATGAAGCGGCGGGCGCCGTCGGCGAGGCCTTCGTGGTTGTAGCTGAAGTGCGCCTGCGGGCCGATGCCGTACCGGCCGTTCCGCTTCTGCGTCCATCCCAGGGACAGCCTGGGCCAGTAGGAGCTGTTGGGGTCAATCAGGTAGACACTGGAGCCGTGCAGGACGGCGTGCTCGATGGGGAACTTCGTGTTCAGTGGTTTCCGTGGTGTGCCGGGGGCCCGGAGGCGGTGGAAGACTGTTACGCCGGGGATCGCGGTGAGCATGTTGATAAGGGCTGCGCTGATCCAGATGTGGCTGACGACGCTGCCGTCGCTGCCTCTGCCCCAGGGGCCCGTGACTTGGCGGTCGCCGTAGACACGTTGCCCTATTGGTGTGGTGCGGGATTCGTATTGGCTGTAGTCGGCGTTCCTCCATGCCCAGGTTTCGGGGCGAATATTGTGCTTGTGCAGCTGCGTTTCGAGACTGTAGGGGTCGGTGGCGCCGTGCTTGGCCATGGCGGTCCATACGGAAGGTCAAGGGCCCCGGAACCGCGGCGATTTTGAAAAACCGCTGTATGGGACTGAGCAGCGGCCGGCTGGAGGACCGGCTTACGGACACCATGCCCCATCCTCAGATGGCAAGTAAGGATGTATTCGGGGCCGCTCGGTGGTTTTCGCTCCAATGTTCCTCGTGGGCCTATCCGGAATGGTTCTGGGGCTATTGTCGAGGAAGACGGCAATGCCAGTGTCGTCCTGGAGTGGCTTGAGCGGACGACCCTCGGCGGCGGGATGGAAAGCACAATGACTAGGTCCGCAACTTCTATGGAGAGGCTGACAGTGAGACTGCACGGAACCACGGGAACCCGTGTCCGGCGCGACGGCGGCGCGTCTTCTCGCTGTCGATACCCGAGAGCTTTAGCTGACTTAGCTCCCGGTCCGTCAGCACACCATCGAAAACGTCAGTAGTACCGCATGATCCAGCGCTGTCGCCGCCACCTGCCTGCGATGGTAAAAGGCACTTCGCAGCCTCGCATGCAGCGCTTGTCGGCCACGGATTTCGATGTGCGTCAGCAGTGCTTGCTCGGGCTATACGAAGTCAAGCGGCCCAGCTGATACTCCTAGCGTGCGCTCAAAGATTGGCAGCGACCGGACATCCTCTGGATGAAGAGGCTGGGCTGCGACTCGCTCTCCCCGGTAGTCGTAGGCGAACAGCGGGCCGGTGACGGAAATGATGTTTGCTAAGTCCTTCAGCTGTCCTGCGTCAAATACCCGTAGTGTACGTAGCTCATTTGCAGCCTCGTCTGTGAGATTGACCGCCGCGCGATCGAACAGACGTACCACGTCAAGACCACTTATCGCCGCGAGGCGGTCGAGGACAGCATCCGTGTTGACGAACCCCGCGCCAACCTGGTGAGCGCCGTAACCTGGCATCGGTTGGGCCGCCGTGAGCAGCAGTGAGCGGACGATCTCGGGAGTGCCAACCACGTCCAAAACAGCGCCCGCTCGCTTCGCGACCGCAAGGCAAGCGGCGACAGCCGTTGGGTCAACGCCGACGACGGGAAGTGCAGTGAGGGTTAAAAGATTACGAGGGCTGGTCCAGATCGAAGACCCGAAGCGATCGACGATTCCGCATCCCACGAGGGGAATGCCATGCGGGTCCGCGCCCTCCTGCACGCGTACTTCGCGGCCCAACTGACAGATTGCGGCGACTACGACCCGGACGAAGTAGGTCACCTTTGGGGCTGCGAACGACGTCCCCTCAGGGTGGGGAGCTACATATGATCGCCCGTCCGCCACAAGATCCGGTCCGGAATTCGGGTCATCTGGGGTTCCGATCGCGGAGTAGGGAGCGAGTTTGGACCCCGTCTCGTCCACCGTCGCACCGACTGACAGCACCCAAGGGGCGCGTGCCCATGCCGCTACGGATCCTTCACCTTGCGCACCACAGTTACCTGCAGCCAACACGAGCAGGACGTCGGCGATTGATCCTGCCAGAGTCGCGATATTGACAATGTCGTTCGAGACGAAGGGGAAGTCCGGCGACCCGGGACCGGCACTGACGTTGATGACGGGAACGAGCGCGGGGGGCGAGGGCCAATCTAGCTCATCATCGAAATCAATCCCGCGGTCGCGCACGTGCACCGGATAACCCTGCGCATCGCCCAGGGCCCGCCCTGGGAACAAGAGCCCGTCGCGATTTCCCGCGTTCTGGGCGCGCGCGATCTGGAGAAGCACGTCGATACCGTTCGCGAACGTGCGCGACTGCTCGAGCGCCCCGAGCGCGGGGACGACCTTCTCAACTCCCGGGATTCTTCGGATATGTTGGATCTGATCGGGGTTTGAATTTATTTCGATTACGGGTACGAGGCGATATGGTCTCGCCCGTAAGCCAAGGTCGCGAACGGATGACAGAACTGCTCCGTATTCGGTGTGGGATGTCAATACGAGAAATTGCGTGTTGGAGAGAGCGATCGTCTCCGATCGGGGCGGACTCAGGCACGCACTCCGACCGTTGTCGAATAGCGTGAAGCAGTCCTCTGTTTCTTTTCCCATGGCTCTGCTACCTTGCATTTTTATCGAGTTGTACCCGAAGCGGCCTTGAGCAACCCTCGGACGATAAAGCCCGAAGGAGAGGTCATGGGAGAAACGGACAACGTCTCGGCTGCGACGGAGAGTTGGAGGTTGCGCGCCGAAAGCGTGATCGATTTCGCGGAGATTGCGGCGCCGGTCGACGAAGGCGAATTCGCGCCGTTTTCAGCCGAGGGAATCGACGACCCGCACGGGGAACTAGACGCAAGAATCGACCGCCTGCTCACTGCGGCTGATGTTGCCGTCGACGCGGCAGGCGAGCTCGGAGGCATCGACATCCTGCTCGGTAACCTCGAGGTCACGAATGTTCTTCTGACCGCCAGCCAGGAGCCCTCGGTCTTCAGTGAAATGGGGGTTGATGGCGGCTCAGTTTCTTTCGATGAAGCGCGGGTGCACATGGCGGCCTTGAAGAGTTCGGCGGAGGGCGTCGGGGAACCGACGCCAAGGAAGCTACCCGACTCGGTTAGGGGCAAGTTCGACGAACTGCAAGACGCCGGAGGAACAGAGCTCGTCGAGCTTGCGAAGAGTCCCACGGTGCATGCAGCTGTCGTAGGCGGAGTGAAAGGCATCGCTGTAGTGGCGGCCGACAAAGCTAAGAAGGCATTCGATGCCGTCGAGAACGCGCTTTCGTGGCTCAAGAAGGCTGCCGTGCGCGTCGTCGAGTGGGTCGTGACCAAACTACGGAAGATGTTGCCCGACGGCTTTCAATCTAAGTTTGACGAGCTGGTCAAAAAGGTCGCGGACAAGCTAGTCGATGGTGCCCCCGGTATCCTGGGTGAGCTGCTCGGGGCGCTGCTCGGACGACCCGGCGCTGAAGAAACGTGGGACGCGCTGCCGGCAGATCGGGTATTGGAACTCGAGCCCAGCCTTGACAAGGCTACGATGAACCAGCTCACGCGGATCGGCTTCATCACCAGGGGCCGTAAAGCCGTCGACAAGTTCGACATTGTCGTCACAGCGCTTACGGGCACAAAGGTATTTCCGCAGGTCCAGATTGCGGCTCTCGCACTAGTCGCCGCGGTCATTGGCTTCGTCGGGTTTCAGGTGTGGGACGGTTTCCACGATCTAAAACGACTAGCGGAGGCGTGACCACGGCCTAATCAGGCCGTTGATGAAGTTCGTGACTCGCGAACGCACTCCTGACGGGTCGGTAGCCTCCGCTGATCCCCTCAGGGACAGCACTATCAAGCGCCAGATAGCGACGTGAAAACGCCGCCATTTATTGCCGAAAGCCACAGGAAGGGGCAACGGCGACCGTCTCATAATCGGTCGTTATTGACCCGCACGCTTCGAGCGGCAGTAGCCTTCTCGCGTCTACCAAGCCAAGAGCTCTTCAACACCGCACTACCTGCAGGTAAGAGGCCCACTCGAAATGGCGTACCCTGCATTCATGAATATCAAGGGCACCGTTGCGGCGTCGGTGCTATATCTCGTTGCCATTGCGGGACTCACATCCTGTACCTCAGCTCTTCCTGCCGTGCCGGCCGGGTCCGTCGCGCCATCAACTGATGCACCATCGACCTACATGCCATCGACTTACACGCCACCGGCCTACACGCCCGAGCCGATGACGCCGCGACCGACGCTACAACCGGCGATGCCGGACGCTGACCACATATATACAGCTGTTTCGGCGCAATATAGGTTGCATGGAATTACACTCACAAGGCTTGAGTGGGATCGTCTGCAGGATGCAGTTTGCACCGACTTCGCCACTACAGGCGAAGGCCTTCTGATATCTGAATCCACCACAGGCCTAGATCCTGAAGACCAGCAATCATTAGCCGAATGGAACAGGGCAGGAGCAGCCATTAATGGCTGCAACAACGGTGTCAGCATGAGTTCTGTCGCCGGAATCTCATGGTCTTTGCTCCTTAGGAACCTCCTTCATCAGCGAGAAATGGACCTTATTCGTCGTGTAGGTGACTTCAACCTGGAGCTGATGGACTGGGGCCAAGAGAATCATGTCGACGTTAGCGGGGGGCTTCTCGACATGCCCCGAAGCACGGGCGGAAGCTTTGGCTACTGCGCCGATGGTGAGACAACCCAAAGCAAGGGCAAGCAGGGAGCCTGCTCTTGGCACGACGGGCTTCGAAGATAGCCCCTTGGCACTCGACCCCTCTTTCGCGGGACCTTATGCGGACGAACCAGAGGAACCGATAGCACCAACGTGAGCTAACAGAAGGCATGAAGAGAAGCCGCGGCGTCTTACTGAAGCCTTCTCCTGGATCTCGTTACCGGACGGCACCTTTGAAGATCGCCGGCTTATCCTCGAAGGTCGGCCTGTTGGCAGCTGGCCGGTGAAGCGCCTTGGGCCAGTCCGCCGGCCCAGGAAAGGGCACCCCCGCTCAGCCGGGCCAGGGGCCTTGCGCAGCATTTTCTTCCGCCACCGGAATGGCCCGCTGACGTGCAGAAACGGCCGTTATTGATTCTCTCTGAATCACTGCCTGAGCAGTTCGAGAACAGCGCCACCAATCGGCCACTCCCCCATTGCGCCCAGGAGCGCATCCAGAAACGGTCGCTATTGACTGTCCACCACCCCCACTGGGAAGAGCGTTTCCAAGTCTTGCTTCACAGTTTCTGTCTCGCACATTTACTTTGGTCCGTGGCTGGCGACTGTGTCTCATAACCGACGGGCTTATGCAGATTCCACCAGAAGGCTGTGAGACATAGTTACGAGAAGTGCAGCCCGGGAGACCGCGGGCGATGCCACAGGCCAGGGCAACTCCCCGTTTGCTGTTGTTGAGTCGGCGAGACGTCTCATTTTCCAAGGGTTGCGAGACATAACAGCCTCCACTTGCGTAACCAAGCGTTGCCCACATTCAGCCGCAACCAGGCTGGCTTCAGCAACAGAAAGAGTGCTTAAAAGGACTTCTTCGAATCCAGGTGCTTCCTACGGGCCGTCGATAATACATCAGTGGCAGTAGGTACCGGTGGGACCATGATCTTCCGGCCTACGAAGGGGTAGTCATGGATGAATGCCGCCGCAAACCGCTTTCCGTTCGCTGTTCCAGAAAGCTACTGGCGGGAGATAATTGGAACTGAATCACCGAAGCTGGGCCGGCGGCGGTAGTGCCTGTGACGCGGGCACGCCTCCCGCAGCCGCCGCCGGCCCACCCGCAGTGTCACTGTTTTGAACGGAGGTCCCTCCAGGTGTTCATCCTGTCGGCAACGGGTTCAGGGGCACGTCGGAAGCCGATGATGAGATGACTGGCATGGCCTTGGCGCCGCGGCATGCCTGACCAACCCTCCCGCCCCCGGGCAACTCACTGAACTCGTCAAACCAGCTCTTGCCGCCAGTGCATTTAGCACGCACGACCGGGATCGCCGGACCTGACCACACCGTCGTGCAGGTCCGGCCGGTGCAGGGGTGCTGCGACGCTGCGACGCTGCGGAAATTCTGGGCTGGCTACCAGCAATTGTTCGGCTGGCTGCCATCTGGGGCTGGCACACTTAATGACATGCCGGTCACACGCAATGTCGCCTGGGACGGTCGATTGGAGTCCTTCAAAGGCAGCGATACCACGAGTTATGTGGTGGCCGCCGCTGCCGCCGCCGAGATCTGCGGTGTATGTGGGGCGCTTCTGCAGGAGGGCGAACCCCTCTCCCTGATCGTGGATATCGCCGAAAGTACCGCGCCTGACGGTACCGCGTACCTCACGTTCCGTGACTGGGCTTGCCACCGTAGCTGCGGGGACCCGGGGCTGCAGATCCACCGGCGGTCATGATTCCGAACCCGTCCGCACAAGCATCTGCAAGGGTTTCAATGGTTGTGTCGGGGCACGTTTCACAGGCGAGGAGTCTGGACGACACGATTCTGGCGGCCGGAGACGGTTATTTGGTGCCGGTAAGGGTAGTCAGCGCGCCGACCGCCTTCTGGATGGCATCGGTCGATAGATCGGATAGCGGTACATTCGGTTTGCGGCTGGCGAAGCGGCTGGACCGGAGGTTCGACGCCACATCCTGGAGTGGAGGGATATCTGCCAGCTGTCGCAGGAACGAATCCAGCACTGAAACGTCCGGCAATTCTTCATCAGACATCTTGGACATTCGCGTGAAGTTGAATTCCACCGATGTTCCCTGACTGCTGAAGGTCAAGAGGGATACGGTGCCCAGGCGAATATTGCGGTGGTCGAAGATCGGCAGGTTCCCAGCGGGCTTCTTGACCGTCTTGGAGCCGACGAACGTCAATCCCGCTGAGCGTGCGGTGGTGAGGAAGAAATCGAACCGGTCGAGATTATCCCGGTCATGCTCTTGCAGCCAGGAACGGAAAGTATCCTCATCCCACGTAATCAGGTCGCCTCTATCCGGAGCCGATTTGGCTTCGGCCAATTCCTGCCCATAGACATGGGGCATCAGAATCTCGATGGAGCCCTGCCGGAGCCGAGAATACTCAACGGCGATCACCGCCGTCCCCGGCCCTGCCATGGCATTGAGGTATTCGACCATCCTCTTAAGCGCCGGGTTGATGACGTCCACGGCGAGGACGATGCGGAACCTGCCCTCCGCTAGGTTCTGGGCGAGGGACTCTCTTAGAGAAAGCCCACCGTCGGCGTCATCGAGAAATAACGCAGTGGATGTACGTGCCCGCCATTGCGCGGCGAACTCTTCGACATCCATCTTCCACAGACGAGAGGCATAGTCGAACATCTGCCCCACCACCTCGCGCCGGATCTGCGGGTTCGACGCCAGTTTGCACTCGACCAGCGTCAACTCCCCTGTCGAGTCCACGACAACAATGTCCGCAGGACCAACGTCCGATTGGAATTCCCGGCAGGTTCTCGCGGCCGCGCTGACTCCCGGAATGAGCTCCGGGTGTGCCGCCAAGATCTCCTGCAGTTCAGACTCCAAGGCGTAGCCGGCATCGGCTGGCTCAAGCCAGGTTCCGTCACCTTGGCGAATCAGTATTCCACTCATGGCTGCGTCCCGCTTCCGTTCGGATCCACCCGTGCACTCTTGGGCAAACCGTCACTGTTCCTCGTCTCCAACGGTAAACATTGCAACCTAATGCTCATCGGTCAAGCCACCCCAACGACGACGGAACGCAGTTTCCTACTGAATTGGCCGCGTCGGATTTAGGGGATCTTCGGCGCCCCTGGTCTTTGCCCGGGCTTCGTGCCTCTCGTATCGTCACGGTCTCGTCCCGGGAAAACGAAGATGCACTGGAGTCGAGAGCACCGCCGGTTGAGGTCCTACACGCTGGCCTACGACCCCCGGGATCTATTCGACTCAATCCTCTAGGCTCTGAGCCATGAAGGCACTTACTGTGAAGCAGCCTTGGGCTTGGGCCATTATTCATGGCGGCAAGGACATCGAAAATAGGAGCCGGAGGACGAACTACCGGGGCGAACTCTACATTCACGCAGGCAAGGGGGAAGACCCGGACGCATACGGCTTCCCCGCGCTGCGTGCCGCCATCCAGACCGAACTGGTCCTTCAGCGAGGGCAGGTGCTGGGGACAGTTACGCTTTTCGGCTGTCACCACTCGAGCGTCTGCGGGAACTCTTGCTCCGAGTGGGCTGAGGACGGCTACTGGCATTGGGAACTCGCTGACTCCCAAGCCATCCCGCACCCATACCCGGCAACAGGAAAGCTCGGTCTCTGGGATCTGGAACGGGAACCAAGCCAAGGCGCACCGTCGGTCGAGAAATCCCCGACAGAAAACGCCTGAGTTTGGAGATCCCTCTTCGACCTCGTGGCCAGTGCCGTTGAATGCTAGCTGCCCGATGTCCGCGGCGGTTCACAAGTGGGCTCGGGCACCTTCCCGTGATCTCAGCAAGGGATCCTCTCCTAAGACAGTCTGTAAGCTGGAAAGCTGATTTCACGATCAAGTTCTAGACCGATTAGCGCGTACGCCACATGTGACTGTTAGTTCAAAATGGCGGTTTCGATGTCTTGAAAACCGCTCTCCCTCGACAGTTTGAGCTCGAAGGGGTCTAACTTCTGGGCATCGTGTAGGTAGGCATCGAACTTCAGTGACGGCTCATTCTGTTGAACGAAAATACCTCTAGGTTCAACAAACCGATAGCAGCATACTCAGAAGCACGTGATGGGAGTTGAGGCTTGCCGTCTCGGGAGCTTCATCAAGCTGTTAGGAGCAACAGTGAAAACAAAGCCTTCCGGACTGAGGGAACCGGGCAGCGCCGGCTTCTGGCTTATCATCGGCGGGATACTGGTGGCTGCGATTGGTTGTTTCCTGTACTTGTACTGGCAGTTTTGATGGTTTGGACACCAGTCGATTCTGCCGATCGGGGCCGTCGATGTGTCAGAGGTGAGCTGCTCAGTCGCGCGCCTTCAGGTTTTTCCAACGTTGAATTCCCACTGCCTCCTATCCCGCCTCCAGCCGGGCCGTCCCGGCCGGTTCCTCCGCAGCCGAGGGACTCAAGAAAACCACCGGAGCGAAGGTCATCAAGGCTTTCAACACCACCTTTGCCGGCACCCTGATGTCCGAAGTTGTCTTTTGCGTCCATTCCAGTCGGTCTGATGTCGCCACGCCGCAGTGTCTTGAGTGCACAGGGATCCCGCCGGGCCCGGCTTTGACGGGGGGTGCAATGCCGGCCAGGCGGACTGGCCCGGAGGGCGCCTCCTCGGCCAAGAGAGATCTTTTCGCTGCGACCTCGGGGAAACCTGACCAATCCTATGAACCGAAACCCCGCCCTCAGAAAGCCCAACCCCAAGGCGGGGTAATCCCCAAGAACGGGGGTTCGCATCAGCGGAGGCACCCCGCGCTGTTCCAAGGTCCACAGGGTATTCACGATGAAGCGATGGCAGAGTCCTCATACAGGGCAGGCGGAACGAAGTGGTTCCGTGGTGGTCGAGATAACCGTCAAGGCCGCCGGTGGCGACCGCCCAGCGGCCGGCAGCAAGAGCAGGCGAAAGGACAGAGACGGTGACTGGTCCCGAACTCCTCCCAACGGTTATCCAACAGCACCCCGTGCCGCCCGCAGCGCAGGCCCTGGTTCAACCGGTACCGTCGGCCCCGGCCGGACCGGGCGAGCTCTTGCGGTTTCAGCTCAAGTGCCTGGTTGGCGAAATCCTCGCTGACCCGGATCTTGATCCGAACATATATGTCTCCCTGCTCGATCATCTGGCCGAGTACCCCGGGCATCCCGAGCAGGCTCTGCTGGCCCACCTCGGTGAGGTCCAGGACCCGGAGGATCTGCCGCCGTACTAAGCCGGCAAGAAGCAACCGCTGCAGTCGTCTCATCCATGGTTGTGATCCGTTAGAGGAAACCTACAGTCCGGCGGTCCAGGCGGACCGCCGGATGGATTCGGTGGTGATTCAGTCACCAGAAAGACCCGTAGGCGGTTCCGATCTCCGGCAGAGGGGACTGCTCATGTAGCGGGGTTCACAGAGACGCTGGGAGCGCGAAGAATGACTTGTAGCCCATCGTCCCTCACGGCATGGGCGCCGTGGGGGGCGGAGGGTTGCGGGTCATCGCGGGAACCGCTAACGGTTCCGGCCCGTCCCATCAATGCAGGTAAGGAGATCACCATGCCGAGCACTGCACGCGACATTATGAGCGGTGGCGTTGAATGCGTCCGCGAAAACGAGACCCTCGAACAGGCTGCCCGGAAGATGAAGGACCTGGATGTGGGCGCGCTTCCGATCTGCGGTGAGGACAATCGCCTCAAGGGAATGCTCACCGACCGGGATATCGTCATTCGCTGCCTGGCCGAGGGCGGAGACCCGCGCACCGCGACCGCAAGGGAGTTCGGGGAGGGCAAACCGGTGACCATCGGGGCCGATGACTCCATCGAAGAGGCGATCCGGACCATGCAAGAGCACAAGGTCCGCCGGCTGCCCGTTATTGACGGCCACGACCTCGTCGGGATCCTAAGCCAGGCGGACATCGCCCGGAACTATCCCGAAGACCGGGTCGGGGAGCTCGTCACGTTCATCTCCTTCTAGACCCACCGCCCGCCCTAGAATCAATGACGACAGCCGATCCCGTAAACCCCACATGGAATCGGCGATCATTTCAACAGGGGGAAATAGTGACTATCCCACCGCTTCCGGAACCCGAGCCGTTTCCGACGGAACCAGGGCCGGCCGCCCCCGGCTCGCCGGACCCTAACTCCCCGGCGCCTAACTCCCCGGCGCCTGAGTCTCCGGACCCGACGTCTCCTGATCCCGGTCCTGTTCCTGGTCCTTTGCCCGAGCCGGGTCCACGGCCGGAAGAGCCAGACCCCAGGCGCAGGTCTTAAGAGGACGTTCCCAAGCCGTCACCGGCATCTCCGGTGCTTGGGTGGCACGCAACGGCCGGCGAGGACGCGGAGGTCATTTCCGCATGACAGGTCCCGAGTGGCGGAGACTAACTCATCCCCTCGCCGGTCCTAAACCCGTCAGCTTTTGGCGGCCCTGATCGTCGTGGACGTTGGCGGCCCACCCGCACGGTGCCCTTGTCCCGCGCTGTCCGCCACCGTAGGTTGGAGACCAGCGGAAAGTCACTTCCGCCCGGTCCCTCGTGGCCGCGGTGGAATGGTGAGTTCTGAGTTCTGTGGGGAGCAACAGGGGTATGGCGACAGGGACAGTGAAATGGTTCAACGCTGAGAAGGGCTTTGGCTTCATAGCCCCCGATGACGGGTCCGGGGATGTCTTTGCCCATGACTCGGCGATTGCCTCCAGTGGCTACCGCTCACTGGAAGAGAACCAGAAGGTCCAGTACGACGTGGTCCAGGGCCAGAAGGGTCCCCAGGCGGAAAACATCCACCCGCTCTAAACCAACACAGCGTCAGCTGGCGCTTCCCAACGGGCTCAGAGCGACGTACCCGAACACCAGTGTGCCCGCCCCGACCGCGGCGCTGAGGTCAAGTGAGTCGTCTGTGATGACAAGGTTGTCCCCGCTGAGAACCAGGACCGAACCGCTGTCTGCTGCTGCCTGCAGCCAGCACGCGTCATCGTCGTCATCCGGATCAAGCTGCTCCCGGTACACCGGCTCCCAGCCGACTAGGAACATCACCAGGCCCCCGAAGGCCACTGTGAAGCTGCAGGTCTCATCCGCTTCGGGAGCCTGTTCCAGCATGGGTGTAGTCCGCGCTCATCACCAAACCAAAGCCGTGTGAAAGCAGGATCGATACCAACGCGGAGGTAAGCTCACCACCGCCCTCCCGGAAGGTCACGACCGGGACCAGAGTATAAACGAGCACGGGCACGACCCTGTCCCCGCCCGACTCGTTGCTCTGGGTCAGGATCACACGCGCGGCCACCGGGGCCAGATCTTCCCGCTTCCACTCCGCGCGGTGGACGCGCACTTCCGGGGCAGCGCAGCCCCGGTGGCACACCCAGTCGCTAAAGGTGAGGTAGTCCGTCCCGTCCGGTGCCCTACTTTCAGCGACATCCACGATCAAGGACAAAAGATCGCCGCTCATCAGCGGCCGACGACACAGCACAAGAACGGGCAATGGCAGCGGCCGTGATGACGTAATTCGTCGTGTCCCGTCCCTTGAAGGATTCCAGCCGCTGGTCCCAAGCGACATTGCACGTGACCGGCATGCCAGCGAGTCTACCCACCCCAGGACCCGACACTAGCCCGCCGAGTCCTCACCCTACGACCTCGGACACTGGCGGTGAGAGGCCTTGTACTTTCTTATCTGACATTTTCAGATCAGCTCGGGTTCTGGCGTCGGACCGCGGCCCTGCCCCCAAAATGCCTAGCGAAACCAGCTGCGCTAGAAAGCGTCAGGGACCTCCGGGAGGATAACAACGGGATCTCCTTCCAGGAACATCCTGCGCGGAGACTGCCCATTGAGCCTTACCCACACGACCGAGCCATCAGGCGTCAGGCCTAACGGCAAATTGCCGATCGGAGCGAGAGTTGTGCAGACGACTTCGGAAGCTGACACGAACCGCCCCAAGCGATTTCGGGTTGGTGGCTTGCCTTGTTCAGCCTGTCCTGGTGGTGAGTTTCGTGTACACCACGTAGTTGTCGTCGAACAGGCCCGTGGCGGGGTTGTAGCCGTCGCAGGTGATGAGCCGCAGTTCCGGGCCTTTGGTATTGCCGTAGACCTCGAGTGTGGGGAAGCTGTTCTTTTTGTAGGCCGCTGCCCGGGTGACCGTGAAGTGGGCCTTGCTGCCGTCCGCGCGCTGGACGGTGATTCCGGCGCCGGTCTTCAGCGCCCGCAGGTCCGCGAAAACCCCTGGGCCGCCGCCGGTGGCGTTGACGTGGCCCAGCATCACGGCCGGGCCGGTCTCCCCCGGGGACGGGGAACCTGAGTACCAGCCCGCGGGCGCACCGGGCCCATCCGGAGGCACCTCCAGCGACCTGTTCTCCCGCAGACCCAACTTCACCAGCGGCGACTGTACGCCGATCGCCGGAATGTTTAGAGTCACGGGAGCGGGGGCCGGCCGGTCAGGAGAGGGCACAATCGCTGTCCGGCCGGCCGCCGCCGCCGTGCATTGGGCCGGGTTCGGTGACAGTGACTTCGACGCCGGGACGGTGGCCCGTGTTGCAGCGCCGGCCGTCGCGGACGATGTGACGTCGTCTGGGGAAGGTGGAATCGATGGGGCTGCGATTCCGCAGCCGCCCAGGACCAGCGCGGCCAGGACCAGGAGCGCGGCCGCCGGGGACTGGGCGGTGCGCCTGCGTACGGATGCTGTAGTCATGGTGTCAGTGGTGTTCTTTCCAGCAGGCCAGGATGGTGGTGGAGACCTGGTAGGCGAAGTCGGTGCGGGCCACCTTTTGCGGGCCGACGCCGGCCGGCAGCTGTGTGGCGTCCACGTACAGCGTGCTGCTGTCCTTGAGGAAGACGACAGACCCGTTACCGGTCTGGGCCGCAGCGAAGCCCAGATTCGCGAGCCCCTTGATCGGTGCCGCGCCGTCGAGTCTGCCCCGCAGAGAGTCGAAGTATTTCCGTGCTGCGGCCGGATCCGGGGATTCCTTCACCGAGATGACCAGGGGCCCGTCAGCGAGGTGGTAGGTGCACGTGTAGATGCGCTCCGCCCAGGTGGCCACGGTGTGGGGCGCGGCTTTGAGGTCCAGCATGGAGGAAATGTCGTCCTTGGTTTCCTGACCGCAAATCATTTTGGTGGCCTCCGACGGGCCGGCGGCCCCGGCTGTGGCCGGGGTGGCGGAGGCAGCTTCCGGGGTGCCTGAGTGGTCTTTCTCCGATTGCTTGGCTGACGGGCCATCCGGGGCCGGTGCCGACGGGGACGCCGGCCCGGTGCTTCCTGCGGCTGTGGCGCAGCCGGAAAGCAACACCGATGCCACGCCCAGGGCAGCCATCGTTTGTTTCCGTTTTCTCATTGCTGTGCTCATCCTCGCTCCTCTCGTTCATCCCGGCAGTTGGCGGGGACGGTACTGGCCGGTGATCGGCGGATGGAAGTCCGGCTACCGCGGGCGCCCCCAAGACGTCCGCGGCAGCCGGAATCCGTTTCCGTCCAGCCCCTGCGCCCGGCCGCCGCGTAGAACAAACGCCCCGGCGACCGGGCAGCGGATGCCTAGGCGGCGTTGGCTGCCTTGCGGCGGCGGACGATGTAGGTTCCGCCCGCAGCGGCGGCGGCCAGGACCAGGCCACCGCCCAGGGCGAGCACGCCGGCATCGTTGTTCTGCGGGGTCTGCGCGACGCCGGTGTCAGCGCCGCCGACCGGCATGTTCATCTGGCCGGCGGTGAGTGTTCCGCAGAGGGCCGGGGAGGTCGCTGCCAGGGGAAGGCTAGGTACGAGGTCGCTCTTGGCGGCCTGGCCGGCGGCGCTCAGCGTTGCGGGATCAAGACCGTGGACGACCACCACGGCGGTGCCGTCGTGGAGGGCTGCCTTGGTCTCGGCGTTCAGCTTGAAGGTGCGGTCGATGGTGTAGGCGCCGCCCTGGCCGGCGAGCTTAAGGTCGAGCCCAGCGGCGGGGCTGGTGTCCCCGCTGGTCGAGAGAGTGGTGCCGATCTTGCCGTAGGACGGGGCGCCCTCGGTGGTGGAGACGACGCCGTCGCCGTCGGTGTCCGCTGCCGGGGCAGGGCACTGGCCCTTGGCTCCGACGTGGATGTGCTGCACGTGCGGGTACGGGGCGTCCTGGAAAGTCGGGGCGAGGCCGGAGACGTTCAGGAGCACGTGGGCCTGGTTACCCGTGACGTGAACGGCCACGGTGCCCGACGCGGAACTGCCATTCAGCTGGCCAAGGGTGGCCTGGTACGAGTGGTCTCCGTCATGGGCCATCGCGGGCGCACCCGAGAGGGCCAGCGCGCCGAGCGCCAGCGTGGGAACAGCCAAAAAACGCAAAGTCTTATTCATGGAAGCAATCTCCTCATGCAAGTGGTGGTGGTTCTCCCCTAGGGGGACACAGGCAATTCGGAGCTGCCCCGGGGCCGGATGGGCCAAAAAGTGAGATGGCATGCATCTTCCCTATTCCCGAGCTTGCCGCAGGGCGGCCAGGTCCTCCACAAAAGCCGGGGCCCCCAGCGAGCAACTTTGCTTGCTTCCCGCCGGAAAGAACTCAACGTTAGGGCCGCTGCCCGCCCCCCCACCAAAGACTGCACCGGACACAGACACAGGATGGTACGTCGTTCCCCCGTGTCAGGCGCCATGAGGTCGGACACGGGCACGAGGCATTCACAAGTCAATGTCCAGGAATCCGTAGTCGGTCCAGCAGCGGGCCCGCCCGACTCCGCCTGGCCGCCCCCGGCAAGGAGCGGCGTCCCCCTGCAACACGACCATGGCCTTATCGCGCCCGACCGTTGCAAGGATGGCATTCAGGATTGTTGGCCGGTCCTGGGGCCCCGAAACCTCGGCTCGATGTGAAGGGAGGAAAGGATGATAATGCCTCCGCCCAGATCCAGACCGGCTGCACGGAGAGCCAGGAAGCAAACAGGCCTATCTTCGGGTAAAGATTCTGTCCCAGACTGGACCCAAGACGTGGGGCAGGACTGTGATGCCGAACCACACCGCGACGAGTATCAGCAGGGCCACGATGACCATGGTGATCCAAAACCCGACCGCCGAGGGCGGTTTGCGGCTGCTTTCATCCATCACTACCCCTTCGTAGGCTGGAGCACCATGGTCCCACCGGCACCGACAGCAATGGAAGTCCTGATGCGGCAAAGAAGCGCAGCGATGATGTCGGCGACACAAGCCATCGAGGACAATGAAGGCGCTGCTTGCCGGCTGGCTGCAGCCTGGGCCAGGTCCTGGCAGCCTCCCGTAAAGGCAGCCCGGTAGCCGTGGCGCTCTCCTCCCCTAGTCCTGGGCCTTCGAGTCAGGGGCGGGCCCCAAGAGTATTTAGGTCGTTCGTGCTCGATCCCAAGGCCTGCGATCTATTCTGGTCCCAGTCATCTGCCCCCTTCTCCGAGCTGCCCGGGAACCCCCGGCGGATGTTTGAGGATGTGGGGTCAAAGAGAAAGCTGGACTGGATGGGCATGGAAGTCAGAAGGACGTTGGCCTGCCGAACGCGGCGGGTCGGGCTGCTGGTCCTTGCGGCGGCCACCGTCGCTGTTGCCGCGTGCCAGGGACCTTCGCCCACGCCTTCTCCCGGCGTCAGCGGCCCGGACCGCCCTGGCCATGTATTTGTCATCAACCTGGAAAACAAGGGCTACGACACCGTCTGGGGTGCTGACTCGGACGCACCCTACCTGGCTGAGACGCTCCGCTCACAGGGGGTGCTGCTGTCCAGGTACTACGCAATCGCCCACCACTCATTGCCAAACTACCTCGCGCAGATTTCCGGGCAGGCAGCCAACCCCGCGACCCGGAACGACTGCGGGACCTATGCCCCCTTCACGCCAACCGGCACAGGCTCGCCCGGCCAGGTCACAGGAACCGGCTGCGTCTACCCGTCGTCCGTCCCGACCGTGGCCGGGCAACTCAGCGCGGCCGGGAAAACCTGGAAAGGCTACATGGAAGACATGGGCACGCCGTGCCGGCACCCCGAGCCGGGGGCCGAAGACGACAGCCAAGACGCCTCGCCGGGGGACCAATACGCCACCCGGCACAACCCGTTCGTCTACTTCGACGCGATCACCTCGTCCCCAGATTGCCAGACCAAGGTCGTCGACTTCACCGAACTTGCCAAGGATCTGAATTCCGCAGCGACAACGCCGAACCTATCCTACATCAGCCCCAACCTATGCAACGACGGACACGACAGCCCCTGCGTGGACGGAAGGGAAGGCGGCCTCGTCAGTGCCAATGTCTGGCTGAAGAAGCACGTCCCCGCGATTTTGGACTCCCCGGCCTTCAAACAGGACGGCATGCTCGTCATCACCTTCGACGAGGCCGAAGGCAACCGGGCCGGGCCAAAGGAGGTTCCCGGAGGGGCAGCGGGTGGCCGCGTCGGCGCGCTCGTCCTCTCGCCTTTCGTCCAAGGGGGCACGAACTCGGACCGGACCTACAACCACTACAGTCTCCTGGCCACCATCGAGGACAGCTTCTCGCTGCCACGCCTCGGGTACGCCGGAGCGCCGGGCCTCGACAGCTTCGGCCCGGATGTCTTCAACGCCCGTCCCTAGCTGCCGCAGAGAGCGACCTGTCACCGGTGCCCGTGCAGATAAAGAATTTATTCGCCCTTGATGGCGGAGGGCAGCAGGGAGCGACTCCCAGTTTTTCCCAAGGAGCGTGCGGGAAGCTCAGCTGTCCCTGCGCGGAACGAATGCGCCCTCCTCCGCAGGGAACGGCCGGGTCCGGACCGCACCCCCCCCAACAAGCACCGGATCCGGCCACAGCCACGCCGATAATTCGGGCTCTACATCGTCCGAGCACACCCGGCAGTGCCCTTCGGGCTCATCCGGCAGCAATAACAACTAGAGCAGGACACCACTGAGGCGTAGCGGGCGAAACCTGATCAGCCTCGACTTAAGATACCGAAGGCCTCGCAAATCTGGCCCCATCGAAGTCCAGAGACGGGCTACCGGCATGTCCTCCCCTAACGGCGTCCGAACAGCGGGAGAACCAGGCCAAATCCGTCCCGCTCCCCACCGCACTCAAGGGTGCATTCAGAATTGAGGATCCACGTAGCAATCCTGAAGGCCGGCCTGAGCGAGCGTCATTTTCCGGAGTCGTCTGCACCGGTGCTCAGGCTCGGCAAAGAGCAGGCATGGCCAAACACACTTGGGACGATACGCCGGGGCCTTAGACTGCCCGTACGGCCTCGTTTCCCTGCTTCGAACGGATCCCCCATGACAGCTCTTGATCCCGATTCCATGACGTTCGCGTACCGCTGCGAGTACCGGGGCATCCCCGGACCGGACCACGACCCGGAAGATTATCCGATGCGTTGGGCCGTCTCGGTCGGGGCGACCATCTGGGATTACGAGGATGACAGCGATGGCGAAGACGTCCGTGTCGGGGACGCCCATTTCACCATCGTGCCCGACGCCGGCGGCATCGATCTGTTCTACACCCTGGATGCGGTGGACCAGGAGCTGGCGAACATCGCAGAGGTGCTTACCACGCAACGGCCAGACCTGCTGGAGGTCGCCGGCCTCGACGTGGGCGGTGACCTCCTTGTACTGTCTTCCCTGTATATCGAGCCGAAGTTCAGGGGCCACAAGACCGGCTATACGATCCTGAACGCCATTCTCGCAACGGTCGGCCGCGACACCGCCATGGTCGTGCTGCAGGCGACACCGCTCCTCACCGAGGACGGACCGGTGGAGGGAACTCCCGACCACGCTGAAGCACGGGCGGCCCTGCGCCGCTACTGGATCGACTACGGATTCCAGGAAGCTGAGGGGGACTATCTCGCGCTCACAGCTGACGTCCTCGGAGCATGACACCGCGGTAGTCAGTTACACGCTTCGCGGGCCAGGCTGCGGCAAGGGGGACTCCACGGGATCTCAACTGTCCGGTACTTCTGCCTTGCCGGGGCGGGAGCGAGGCTGCCCCGCCGCGGTGGGGTTTCATCGGTACATCGCATGGCGAGCCACCCCCTTCCCACCCGGCGTATATGTGACTCCGCCGGGGCAGCCGGCCCCTCCGATCTGAGAACACGGAGCATCTCCGGGGGTTTCATGCTTTTTGCAGGGTCCCGTTGAAACCATGAGTGGGCCGGTCACGGGGCTGCTCACAGTACAGGGGCGTAGTTTAGGGGCCGGCACGGCACCGGGAACGGTTAGCCCTCCCCGGACCCGGTGCCGGCACAACACACTGAACCCGGCTTCTTGCGCGTGAGCGGTACAGGATCCGACAATGCCTGCCGCTGGCGGGAGCGACGGGGCACCTCGGCGGCTTCGGCCGTCAGCCGGCCCCTGGGGTTCGGCCGTTTTTGCAGTGAAAGAACGCTTGTTCCGACAGAAGTACCTTCGAAGCGTCCACCGAAGGACGTTCCCACTAGTGCGGTGGCCAGAGGACCCGGCTTTGCTGACCAGCAGAACCGGGCCAATCGCCGGTCCAAGAGTGTTCGTTCCGTCGGGGACCGCTGGCTCGCGGGCTGGGAGCCTTCTCCGGCCATAACTGGCCATGGGATTTCAAGGGTGTTCAGGCAGGTGCCAAGGCTCTAAGCTTTAGCCCCACCCACCCGACCTCAGGAGACTCTTGTGCGCACCTCTGAACAGATCGACCGGGCCGCTCAGGCCCGCCACCTCCAGGAAGCCCTCCTCACACGCGTTGCCAAGGGCAGGGAATGGGCTACCCCTGGCATTGAAGCTGCACTTCGTCATGCCCTGATGGGCATCGACACCGGCCTGGAGGCAGCGTCACCACGCCTGCAGGCGAGCCTGAGGACCGTCGCCGATGAACTCGCCGGGAGGGTAGAAACAGCCACCCCCCGGCTTCACGAGCGGATAGCGAAGCTTATCCCAGTGGCTGAGACGCCAGCACAACGGGTGCCTCCGCAAAAGACGACCAGGATGCTCTGGTGGTGCATCCCGGCCGCCTTGGCGGCTGTGGCCGGCGGAGTGGCGATGTGGCGAGTCATGCGCTCGGTTCCCGAGCCCGAAAATAGACCAGCGCCCGAAGCTGCAACAGCAGGGGAAACCTCCACAACCCCTCCCCCACAAGCCGCAATGTAAACATGGAGGGCGGGACCCATCCCGTCCTCCAACCCGACACCAGCGCAAAATTTAACCGGCCGGCGACAGACGGCCGGTGTCCCCCATCCCCCGCCGGCTCCGTCGTCGGTCCATATTCGCCCGAACGGGAATGATCTGCGCCGTCATTGCAGTCCGTGTTGTCGGCGGAGGTAACCGATTGCGCTTCGCTCGCCACGGTGCTTCCGGACCCCCAGCTAGCGTTCGATGATCAGGTAGCGCTGGATGATCGGGGACGAATCGGCATCTGACAAGGTGGATACAAATGCTTCCACCGTGTCCAGGGGACCCCGGGAGCTTCTGCCTGAACACTTCGGGCAGGTCCTTGCCGGGCGTTCTGCGCAGTCAAGCCGTCTGCTGGAACAGGGAAGCCCCGCACCCCCTCGGCTGGAGGGTGCGGGACTTCCCTGTTACAACGCAGGAGCACACGTGCAACGCTCCTGCAGCCCTTTGCGTTTATGCTGACTTTGCTTACCTGCGGGTGTCGTCTATGCCGTCGGTTTCAATGCGCTCCTTGCGGACCTCTTCGCTGACGGTCTCCTCGTCGGTCACGGTGTCCTTCTCGAGGCGGACCCGCTCGACAGGAACGGTTTCCTTATCGACCACTGGCCGTTCCTCATGGAGGGTGACTTCATGTTCCTCCTCGCTGAGATCAGGTCCGGAGAGAGCGGCGTCGCGGTTGGCGTCCGTGATCGGTTCACGCTCGATCCTGACCTCTTCACGCCGCACCGGCACCGTCTGAGTGACGTTCTCGGTGGTGACATACTTACGCAGCCGCGCCCGGCCCGTGGCCTGCCGCTCGGTGCCAACATTCAGGCGCTCTTCCGAGCGGGTCATCGCATCATCGGTCGTTGGGCCCGAGGTATCCCTGCCCACCGTTCCACGCGCGTCGAAGTCTCTGTCCATTCCGGCGTCCGCGTCGTCCCGGTAGCCGCCAGTGACGCCGGCATCTGCATCGCCCCGGTACCCGCCGGCGGTGCCGGTGGCATCAGTGTAGGTGCGCTGGCCGCCGAGGCTGTAGTGCTCGTAAAGCCGGTCTTCCTCGGTCGGGTCCAGGTGCCCATCCGGATCAACACCCGGAGCGTCCTTGACCTGGTCCTTGGTGTACGGGACGACGATGTCATCACCCTCCACCCGGGCGCCGTCGAGAGGCACGAAGGATTCGCGGGTGCCGAACAGGCCCGTCTTGACCGTGACCCATTTAGGCTGGCCGGTGTCGTCGTCAGCGTAGACCTGGCCCACACCGCCGCTCTTTTCCCCGTCGGTGCCCACGACATTGCCGCGGCCGGCGAGCAGACGGTCGATATGTTCGTTGCTGATCATGGTTACTCCTTTGGTACTTGGTCCAGCTTCATGTGCGGTTCTTCGTACACCGGGGGACGGCAGAATGCGCCCTTGGCGTCACAGGAGATAGGGGGATCGGCCCCGACGGAGATTTTGCTCCTAGCCATCTACTAAGCCACACCCCACCCAGAAAGCAAGCATGCTTATTAATTTCACAGCGGCATGGGATGCCTGCCCGCGCCGCCCCGGACCGGACAATCGCGGCGGCAGAGCACCCTCAGATCGGTGTGATCGTGCTGACCGGAGCGGTGCTGGTAATCGTCTAGACGGCCCGAAGCAAGCATCGAAGAAATTCGCGGCGTCATGAATGAGATAAGAATGCGCAACGCTGGATCCGCCCGGGATCTATGGCGTGAGCACATCCGCAACGCAACAGCGACGGCGCTGCAGGGAGTAGCCGCCGAGAACCCCTCCCACTATGACGCTCGCCTCATGTGAGACGATCACAGCCATGCGAAGGGGCCACCTCCTATGCGGGCAGGCCCCCACGGCGGCAATTCGTTGGTCGCCCACCTTCAACCATGACGCGGGGTGTCCCACTTCCTTGGAACCGGAACAGCCGTAACTGGGACACTCCCCCGCAGTTTCAGTCCGCGGGGCTTCGCGTAGTCTGCATATCCCGGATGTTATGCCAAACACTCGCTATATATACGCGTCACTGGAGCAACTTTCGGTACCCCGTGCCCGAATGGATATTGGGAATGCACGGAAGTGACCTTCAGCGATAAAGGGCGGCTGCCGCACCGCGTATTTGGGTGCTTGGCGCAGGCCGCAGGGGATCCCTCACCGGACGCCTCGCAAACAGCTCACCACGGGCAGGTCCGATGGTTATGCCGAGGGTGGGCTGACCGGTGCTTGTGCAGCTGTGTTCTTGTTGCTGGTGCTCCAGCTGGCGAGGAAGTCGAGTTGTTCTTGGGCGTGGCTGCCTGGTTCAGCGTGTAGGCGATCATGGTCAGGCCTTCGCCGGGAAGTTCCAGTGCGTCGCCGGTGAGTTCGATCTCACCGACGGCTCGACCGGCTGGCGCGCTCCCTTTCTGATGCCAGGGACATAGCCGATGAGCTGACGGCCAAAGGGGTAGTGCTTAGTCTCGGGGGTAACAGCCACGACCCAGCTGACCCGGTAGGTCGGCTCCTGTTCAATGTCTTGGGAATGGTGGCCGAGTTTGAGGCGGATCTGATCCGGATGCGCACCCGCGAGGGCATGGTGGTCCCAAAAAGCGAAGGGGCGGCTGAAAGGCAAGCAGCCCAAATTGTCCAAAACGCAGCGGAAGCACCTTCTGACACTGCATGACGCGGGCGAGCATACGCAGGCCGAACTGGCCGAGCTGTTCCGGGTGTCACGGACGACTGTGTACCGCGAGCTCCAAAGGCGCACCATCTGAAGACCGAGGCGGCACCGCCTGGTAAGAGTTCCACTTAGCGCTGCAAAAGAACGCCGTTTAGTGTAAGCAGCGGCCATTCCTGTCCCCTCCGGTCCTGCAGCTGGACGCTTGCGAGAACTACAAGTGGAGGTGGAACCGCGTTTACAGAGATAGAACCCCGACAACGACGGGTACACGGTGAACGCTGGCGCACGAGCTGGTATTTGGGAGTCGGAGGTCGACCTGGCCCCTTGCACGGCGTACTCTGGGCGGAATCCTAGGGCTCCCCGCGTGGAGTTCCAAGGAAAGACGGGAGGAATAAGAATGTCACTCAAAGACGAGTGGGAGCGACTTGATGCAGACACGCGCAAGTGGCTACTGGACAATCCGGGATGCGTGCTGCTGCCGAGCGCCATCACCGCCGTCATCCAGCGAGTTTCTGACCGACAAATCGATGTAGATGGGCACGGCCAGATGATCCTGTCCCGTGAGGACCTGGATTTCATCCGGGAAAAGGGAATACCTTTGGGTGCGGGTCAAGTCAACGAGGAATTCCATTTCTTCGATGCAACTCAGCCGGGAAAGCGCAGTTAGATGGCCTGAGAAGTAACCGGGTTCTTACATTGTGCTGACATAGCTTTTGCCGTATGGCTCCTCCACAGCAAGATGTCGGGGCACGCGAATCCGTGGGCAGGGGCGCGAGGGTTTCCGCTTTGGCACCGCAAAACGCCGCCTCGGCAAAGAGATGAGATTGGGTTCGCGGCACGGGTGGTGCAGGTGAGCCGTGGAAGGACGACGTATCCGGTAGGGACATCAATCGGTTTCCGGGGGGGCGCCCACCCCCCAGGATGGGGGCCGGTCTCCCGCGCCAATTGGCTTGCTGCCCCAGATTTGGTGCCCGCACCGGCTCGATCCCTGGCCCGTCCCCTGCTGACTCCAAACGCCCTCTGGGAACATTGCGGCACCGACGAGGGAGCAGTGATAGACATGCTGGGTTATGAATTGCCGGCAACGATGCCGGACTGCCAGGGCGGAATCCAAGTCATCAGCCCAGGCGAAGGCTAATCCGGTGGCCTCACGGCCTGGCGGATGGATAATCCGACGGCAGGTTTCGTGCCTCATCGGCGATGTCCTTAGCGACATGACAGTGGACGAGGAAGCCCGACTCGGACTGCTCCGGCACCTCGCGGAGCACCCCGGAAACCCCGAAGGTGCACTGCTGGCCCACGTAAATGAATGTCAGGATCGACAGGAACGGAAGGAATCAGCCCACTGCGGGAAGCCTGACGGGGCACCCAAACTGGACGGTCCAGTGATGCCGGAACCGGACCCCGGTTAGCTGCGCGGTTCCCGGCCGTGGGCGGTGAGGGGTCCCACGGGGCAGAGCTTGTTCACAGCCTCCGTCAGTTGCTTGGGACGGAAGGGTTTGATCAGATATGCCGAGGCTCCGGAGGCTATACCGGCCATTTCATCGTCGGCCTCTGCCTGGGCGGTAACCAACAGCATCGGCACTTCGGAACGTGTCCGGATATGCCGGGCGACGTCCAGTCCGTCCATGTCTGGCAGGTTCAGATCCACCGTGACCAGGACCGGGCGGTGCTCCCAGGCCGCAGCCACCCCGTGGACGCCATTGGCCACAGCATGAACCTCGAAGCCCATTCGTGTCAGGATCAGCGTGAGCAGATCCCGGATGTCCTGGTCATCCTCGATGACCAGGCAAAGCCCGCGTGAAACCAAAATGCCCCCCGGCCTGTAGAACTGCTGCACAATGTAGAGCGTTCACCTCAAGCCCGAGAGCAGAGCAGCACTAAACCGGTCCAGTCCGGACGGGCGTAGCCTAAAGCAGGCCGGCGGCGGACGAGCCCGACCGTGTCCCCATGCACAGGGCTCACCCCCAGCCCGTCGCCGGTCCCCGCCCCTATTACTCCGACCAGGCCTCCGGGCGGGCGGGAGCCCGACCGCCAGTACCTGAGGAGTCCTGAGGAGCTATTGCACGCGAATGTTCTGTGCGACAGGGCCCTTGGCTCCTTGCCCGACCTCGTACTGGACGTTCTGGTTTTCCTCCAGGGAGCGGTATCCGTTGCCGGCAATCCCTGTGTAGTGGGCGAAGATCTCCCGGGATCCGTCGTCCGGGGTGATGAACCCGAAGCCCTTTTCAGTGTTGAACCACTTGATCGTGCCTGTTGCCATGCCTGATCCCCCTTCTGTTTCTGCGCCGGCCCACGGCCGGTGCCGCGGACACCGTCGTCCGCATCCCACAACGTACGGTCCCACGACCGGGAGGGCAAGCGGGCCAAAGCCTCCGAGCCGGATTCAGGCCGGGGGAAGTGCCGGGAACGGCGGGATCGGCAAGGCAGTAGCCGGCATCACGAGGACGCTCCCTTGCCGTCGGGCCTGACGGTCAACCATGGCTCTTCGCCTCTGTTCCAGCGTCCCGGCGGACCGTACGTGACTAGACTCGTCGTCATGCCAGTCACACGCAATGTCGCCTGGGACGGCCGCCTCGAATCCTTCAAGGGCCCTGACACGGCACACTACGTGCTCACGGCAGCGGACCTGGCCAAGACCTGCGCCGCCTGCCAGGAACCGCTAAAGCCCGATGAACCGCTCTCCCTGCTGGTGAACATCACGCAAAGCACCGCCCCGGACGGCACCGAATATTTCATCTTCACGGACAGCGTCTGCCACCGCGGGTGCAGCCAACCGGCACTGACCGTCAAGCATGCCCCCTGGCACCTTGAAGAGCTCTCCCCTCTAGCCGCGAGGGTCATCCTCACCCATACGTCCGATGCGGGCCAAATAGGTGTGGTCCCGGTTCTCGCCTACACCCTGGTCCCCGTCGTAACCTTCCGCGAACACGGCGGAGAACGGACCTCAGCGTTGGTCACCCTGCTGCTCTCGCACGGTTTCCAGCTGGCGATGAGCCCGGAATACGACGACCTCCTGGACCAGGCCGGCCCGGTGGACGCGGGCTGCAGCTTCACCGTGACACCCGAGGGCGTCATCCAGTTCAGCATTGACTCGGAAACCCTTTACCGCGACCAGCTCGAGCTTGACCCGGACCATCCCCACGACGCGCACTGGCTCCAGGCAGCACGCGCTGCCGGCTACATCCTTGTCATCAGCGGAGACAACCTGGATATCACCGAGGCAATCCTCGACATCCACACAGCTGCCCGGCAGGGAACATTGGTGATCGGCACCGTCCCCCTCATCGAATAGCCACTGAAACGAGAGCCGCCGCCCCCCGGGCTCATGCGCCGGCCGGTTGCCCTCCGCTACCCTTCGCATTCGCGGCAGAACTTCAGGCCGTTGGCTTCCCTGGCCAGCTGGGAACGGTGATGGACCAAAAAGCACGACCCGCACGTAAACTCATCGGCCTTGACCGGAACGACCACGATATTCAACTCTTCACCGGAAAGATCAGCACCTGGAAGCTCGATCCCTTCGGCCGTGTCGCTTTCATCCACGTCAAGGGACGAGGGCTTCCCTGTCACCGCCCGCGACGCCTGCAGCCCCTCCAAAGACTCGGACGGAACGTCCTCTTCGCTTCGGCGCGGGGCATCATAATCAGTTGCCACCGAACCTCCTTCATCCCGCCCTGATACCCGCACCCGGCAGGCCCCACCGGGTTGTTAGTAGGAGATGAAGGCGACGAGTTCCCCGACACGGTCCTCGGGGTAGTTCCGGGCGATGTCGGCCTGGCTGAGCATCCCCACCAGGTCGTGGCCGTCAATCACCGGCAGCCGGCGCACCTTATGGTCCTGCATGGTCTTGATCGCCTCTTCGATCGAGTCGTCAGCGCCGATGGTCACCGGCTTGCCCTGGCCAAACTCCCCCGCGGTTACGGTGCGCGGGTCCCGGCCGTCGGCCAGGCAGCGGATGACAATGTCCCGGTCGGTCAGCATGCCCTTGAGCCGGTTGTCTTCCCCGCAGATCGGCAGGGATCCGACGTCCAGGTCCTTCATTTTCCGTGCGGCCTGTTCCAGGGTTTCGTTTTCGCCGACGCATTCAGCGCCGCCGGTCATGATCTCGCGCGCGGTCGTCATCGTCCTGCTCCTCTTTTGTTGTTGGGTGGATTTGGTTCTAGTGGACCTCTCCGCGCCAGGCGCCGGTTTCGGTGCCTCTGGCTTCGATGAAGTCCTTGAAGCGAAGCAGGTCCGCCCTGACCTGCATGTTGTCGAAGCCCAGCGCTGCCCCGGCCTTCTCGGTGAAGGTCTCCGGGGCCCATTCCAACCGGACCCACACCCGTGTCACCCCGGTCTCTAGCGGTGTGAAGGCCACGGCGCCGGCGTGCGTCTTACCGTCCGTGCTGCGCCAGGCAATCCGCTCATCGGGGCGTTGTTCGATGATTTCAGTATCGAATTCCCGTTCCGCCCCGCCGATGTTCACCACCCAGTGGTTCGTCCGTTCTGTGAGCTGGGTGACCGAGTCCACCCCGGACATGAAATTGGGGAAGGACTCGAACTGTGTCCACTGGTCATATGCGGTGCGCACCGGGACTTCGACGTCAATGGTTTCTTCGACTGTTTGCATGCTCTCCTCCTGATCAAGGGGCGGGCTAGCAGAGGCGGAAAGCAGGCAACCCCTAACGCAGGAGTCCGGCTGCCACCGTTTCTACCGAAGGTAAGCCCGCGAATAATCTGTGTCCATACCCTGCACGGCGATTGCTTTGTCCGGCCTCCTTTATCGGAAGGACCAGCCCACAGGTGCTCCAGGAAAACCATCACGTTCTTCGCCTTGTACCTCGGCGTAAAATTGAAACCGGCCGGCGGCGGACACCCGTGCTGGCGTCCCCCCACGCCAGCCGGTACCCAGCTCCGTCGTCGGTCCCGGGCCCGCAGCGGGCGGAAGGGAACGCTGGGGGTGGGAGGACCAAGTTGGCGCATGTTGTGACATTTAGCTCCGCAAAAATGCCGCCATTTATCGCCGCAATTCACACGACTTTTTGCGGAGGCTAGCCGTGAGCGGCTCAGAAACGGTCGTTATTGACTAGCACCGAATCAGTGACGAGCAACTGAACCTCAGCGCTGGAGTCCTCCACCCCACCTTCCAGGCACAAACGTGTAGCCCAGAAACGGTCGCTTTTGCCGGGCTTCGGCAACGCGCTTCCCGGGAACCCCTGCTATTCACACAGGACATGCCGAAGTTCTATTCCGTCGCTGAAGAGGTCGCGAGCGTTTGTTCGTGGATCATTCATCCGACGTTTTGCTCCCGTGGTCCGGAGGCGTGGCTCGGGGTCAGCGGTCCAGTAGTAGCTGTGCCAGTCGAAGGTAAACTCGGCCGAGGTTGGGGGTGGTGGACGGTCTTACGTCTGAAGTCCTGGCGCGCCACGTGGCGGCTCGCTCACAACTCGCGGAAGAGGGGATCACGTAGGGAGAGTTCACCGACGAGCTGGACCAGGCGCGGAGCGTGAGGTTTCTCGATGGCCTGCATGCGCAGCAGTGCGACGCCTGTGCGCGCCATACTCTCCCAGTCGTCGTAGTAGTCCTTCATGCGAGGGTCCGTGAAAAGCAGCCGCACGTAGTTGCGTTCATGGAGCAATCGCGTCGAGGTCGAGGAGCAGTGCGTTGGCGAGAGGATTCCACGCAATGTAGTCGAGGTATTTGCCCACGACGAACGCTGGGGTGAGCGTGAGCTGGTTGAGGAGCCTTTGGATCTGCGACGCGCGACCGGGGGTTTGCGCCTGGGGGTGGTGCGCACGTCCACCTGCTGCGCGAGCCCTTCTGCGTACGTGCGTTCGGCGGGCGTGAGTCTGAACGGCAACGTCACCGTCAACCTGGACGGCGGCGGAACCCTGCAGTTCAGGGCTCACCGGGTGGTCCGCTGGGAGGCGCACCTGGTTACTGTCATGCCCGCCGTGGAACACAACCCGGTCCCGGAACAACGAGCTCCCCCAGGCTGACGCTGACCGGGCCCTCCGGGGGCAGCTTCGTCCGTATGCACAGCGCCCTGGACTCCGCCGGCCGCACAGGCGACAGGTACTACCACGGCATCGCCTTCGGGGAGGCCGAGGTGGCCGGCTGCGCTGCTGGTCGCCGACGCGGACCCGGAAATGGTCGGGAACGCACGCAGAGAGCTGCCCAAGCTGGGCCTGCCGATCGGCGTCGAGCACGAGAGCCCCGTCAGCGTCTGCGATCAAGAAGCGTACCGCCGCTCCCCTGGACTCCAACCGCGCCCGCCGTCTGGCCGGGTACTTCACCGCCCGGGCTGTGGAGATGCAGACCCACAATGGCGCCATCGCCCAGAAAGACTGGGGCACCGCCGAAGGGGTCACCCGGGAGAAAACGACTACCACGAGAAGAGCTTCACCCGACTCCGGGCTGAAGGCGAAACGAACGCCACCACGATCATCGGCGAGACGTTCGACGAGCTTGCCTGGTAGGAACGCTGTCCGCGGCGCTGTGCGCCCGCAGGAGGCCTTGAAAGCAGATCCCGGGGTCTGCGGTAGTTACGGGAAATACGGCGGCTCCCAGGGCGGCCGCGCGTCTCGGGATGAAATCATTTCCTCCGCGGAGGGAGCGCTAGCAGTTCGGGCAGGTCGCCTCGTCGGTGATAGCCCAGCCACCGCCGACGGCGGCGCGCGGATGGTGACTGCTGCGGTGGTGGATTAGAAGACCGCCGAAGATCCTGTCCTGCAGGCCCGGTCCCCCGCCACGCACTCCAATGGGGTCCGGTATCTGACCTTGATACTCAGTGCATCCCCAACCTTGGAAATATAAGGCAGGGATTTCGAGGCCCACACGTGATGTCTGATAAGGCCATGTAGGGCGGCCTCCGCTACTCGCGGAGTGCGCAAGACTTCACCCTCCGCTTCACACCCCCCAACCAAAAACCCGGTGGCCGGCGGGGTTAAGCCGACGGGGTGTTGCCAGACTGCAAGCCAGCCACGATTGGCCAGCTTGCCACCACGACGGCCCGCCTGCCTGCCTGCCTTCATGCATGAAAGTTTGCTTGGTTGCAAATTGGCATTCCATCCTGCAAGAAGGAGCCAAAGGCAATGGAGTAATCAAAGAGACATGACGCTGGCCACCCTGCATTCATGCATGAAAGAAAGCCAGCCATCACTCACGCAGTCAGACGTGGCGGCCTCCAGGAACTCCGGGGAAACGAACAAACACCCAACCTTTCATGCATGAATGCATGGTGGATTGCACGAACGCATGTATCGGGAGTCGGTCGAGCGCGCACGCTGCGGGCAATGCTTTCAGTCATGCATGAAAGGATGCATGCCGTCACGCCAGGCAGGAAGGCGCAAGCGGCTGATGCCATTTCCAATCCCGCTGCCATCCACCGTGAAGCGGTGCAATCAAGCACGCAAAAATGCTTCTGGATGGAAGGCATGTGAGAAGAGCCGGTGGCGGGCGGCTCAGACAACAACTTCCCCCCTTCTAGCGGAACATGCATGAATGCTTGCAGGCGTGCAGGACAGAAAGCCCGATTGCAGGCACTCATGCAGGGATAAATATGCACGACGCCTGGCATCAGTGCCAGCGTGAATTAACTCATTTCGGCCACGTCCAGGTGGGGACTTTCGCCGTCAAGGAGAGGCTTGAGCGTATACATGCCGTAAAAAGCCCGCCAGCGGTCATTCATGCATGATTGAACGCAAGAACAAGAAGAGGAAAGGCCCCGGGGCCAGCAATATGCAGCCTGCATGCTTACCAGCCAGCTTTCATGCATGCATTCCAGCTCGCATGCTGGCGGGAAACAACTAGGCTCCCATCGGGACGACATGCCATCTTCCATGCAACCTTGCAAGCATTCATGCATGCATGCAAGCCTGACCGCATTCTCGTCCCTAATAGAACGGTCCAATCCAGAGCGGAGGTCAAATAAGCCTGCATCCATCCTTGCCAGCTTTCATTCATGCATGAGAGCACCGAGTCAACGCCGTTCCGGCGCGAGGGGCCTCCATCGCCGCTGATACGTTCAGACCGCCGGAAACAATGCCTTCCACCATTCATACCTGCCAGCCCGCCGGCTATCCTTCGTGCCAGAAAGCCAGCCCGCCTGCAAGCATGCATGAATGCAATTAATCAAAACCATCGCCCATTGCCGTGCACATGGTCACGATCCGGCGGCGTCAGCGCTCTCGACCTTAGCCGGGCCCCGCGGCTGCGGGGACCTAGCCTGCATCCCTACAGGCTGGCTTACTTTCATGCATGAATGCATACCCACCGGCGTTCATCCCTTCAAACAAGGCCCACAGGAGTATCCGATCGGCGGGGGAGTGGTTGTGAGTCCGGGGTGTCGGGCTGCCGCTATGCGGCCGATGAGGGAGACAGTAGCCAGCCTGCATGCGTCCTTTCTTTCATGCATGAATGAAAGAAAGGCGTCATGCCAGTTTGATCACATCGGGGAGTGGTCGGCGTGGCTCCTTGTAACGCACACGTGGACCCGGAAAGCTTGGAGCCATGCAAACAATCATGGTTTACAGCGAGTCAGGTGGCGCCACCAAGACGACATCGGCTGTATCACTTGCCGCTGTAACAGCCGCTTCGGGACGTAAAGTCGTTCTCGTTGATCTCGACCCGCGTGCAGCTGCCAGCAAATGGATAGGTGTAGAACCGAAAGAGGAGGGCCTGCACGTGGGCGCCATCCTGGGAGATCCAGACCCCGAGGGATGGGCCGAAGACCTGGCCGTGGAGTCCTCCTGGTTCCCCAACCTACGTGTCGTTCCGTCCGCACGAAGCGTCTCTAACCGCGAAGCCGACCGCGCCGACCACGCGGAGCTGCGCCTTCGGACATCCCTAGTGGGCATTGACTCCGACGTCGTCGTCATCGACTGCCCTAACCGCCAGGGCGGCCCGCTAACCCTCTCTGCTCTGAACGCCGCTGACACCATCGTGTACGCCGCCGGTGCCACTGTCGACGGGGTGGACGGCGTCGCCGGCGCCCGCCGCAGCGTGGACCAGTTCCGCATGTCGCGCAAGAGGATCGGGGCCCCCGACAACCTCCACGAAGCCGGCATCATCGTCGGCGCTGTAGCCTCCACCGTCATGTCCCGGATCGCGGTCGCCAGCATCGAGGAGCTGCGCGAAACCGGAATGCTGCTCACGCCACTGGTTCCGCACCGGACGATTGTCCAGGAAATGCGAATGACCCAGGAGTGGTACGGGGAGTACCGCAAGGGCCTGCCCGTCGTAGAGGCCTACACCGAGCTAATGAAAGAGATCGTCCGATGACCGAGGCAAGCATTATCAAAGATCGTCCGGCACAGCTACGGCGCAGGCCCCGCCCGGCGCCGGATGAGACCGTGGATCCGGTTGACTACACCCCGTCCAATCCTGTGCCGGCGCCGATGGCCGCGCCTGTTCGGTTGAAAAACGACCCGGCAACCGGTGAGGGAGTGGAGCCTGAACCAGTTCCAGCGGCAGCCGCTGCCTCGGTCGAGGATGCACCGGCTGCCGCAGCGGTCACTGAGCCTGCAGCTCCTGCCGAAGTGGCTCCAGTCCAGGAGGAACCTACCCCGCCTCCTGCAGCTACAGAGCCCACAGCTGCTGCCCAAGCCGCTCCAGTCCAGGAAACGCCGGTGCCGGTTCGCGCCTCAGCACCGACAGGCCCTGCACCGGCCAAACAGTCCACTCGCGCAAGCAAGTCTTCCAAGGCGACCAACAAGAAGTCCTCGCGCCGGGAGGTCACTTTTCCGTTGAGCACCCGGGTGTCGCAGGACATCCTGGATCTGCTCTACGACGCCCAGGAGAACGAGGGGGTCACACTGCGGGACGCGATAGAACAGGGGATCAGGATGCGCTGGAGCTAAAACGCCTACGCCGTCCCGGGCCATGCTTTCCTGCATTCATGCATGAAAGCATGGCCCTGCTTTTTGCCCGGGAAGGGTCACCCGGTCTGACCGAACGCCATGTCTGCCAACGACCATTCATCCGGCGGCCCTTCGAACATCTCCCATGGATAATCCTCGCCGGGGGAGAGGAGCTCCGTGACGGTGGTGACATTCTTGGAAAGCCATTCCCGCCAGACGATCCGCTCGATCCGGTAGCGCTGCATCTGCGCGGCAACCGCCTCCAGGACACCGAAGTATTCGGCCAGTTCCTTCAATGACGTGGACGCCACCACGGACCAGACTCTGGCTGTGCTCCGGCTGATCATTTTCCAGGCAGCCAGGATTTCAAGTGCTTCGGTGACAGCGGTGCGAGACAGCTTGGTTAGGCGCACGAGCTCCATGGTGCGCAAGGGAGTGGGGGACTGCTCCAAGGCCTCGTAGACGAACGCAGCCGGCAGCCCCAGTTCCCTGAAAACCGGCCGCAGCGCATAAATCTTCCCTTTCCTCCAGGTCAGGTCTTCTGCTGCCGTCTTCAAATCCTCCGGGATGGTCAGCATGTACAAATCGCCTTTAGTCCCCCGGCCCTGCTCAACGAGGGTCACCAACGGATTGTTCTCGGAACGCAACGCCCTCAGGTGCGAACCCACGGTCGTGTGGTCCAACCCGGTAGCCACAGCCAAGGACCGGTCGCCGAACTCGATGAAGCGGGAGGCAGTCATATGTGCAGCCTCCCCCAAAGCCCGCAGCACCATTCTTCGTGCCAGACCTGTTCTGGAATCGGTGTATCCCGGCTCTTTCAAACGCAGCGCATTTCGCCATGTCCTGATGTACCGGTGTTCAGCATCGGGATTCGAGGAGTCGATCGATTCTTTTAGAGCTATTAGGGCCCCCGCCTGTGTAGGGGGCTGGCTTGTGGGGGATATATGGACGCTGTTCTTTTTGGCTTCTTTTCCTTGGTTTTTTCGCAGGTGGGAGAGTGCGTTAGCCCAGTCGCGCTTGAGGGCCGGCATTCTGTGGCGGGAAGGGTAGCGTGCGTAGAAGGACGCCAGGCCCGGCCAGATGCCCTGCAATATGCGGCGCTCGACATCCACTAGCTCCATCCCGGCAGCCGCAGCATTCACGATGACTGCCTGGCGGGCGTCGGAGTCCGTGGCGTAGCGGTTGACGTCGTAGAGACCTGTGAGTGCCAGCTGCTGCATGGGCCGCGACATCCTGCCGGCAAGCCGCGGTGCCTTGGGTGTTTCAGCAGTGGCCGGAATGAACGACTGCTCGAGACGCAGAGCCCGCACGGCGGCAATCTCAGCCGCCAAGTCTGCCGTGAGGTTTGCCCAGATTCGCGGGCTGTTGGGGCGGCGGACGACGTCGTAAGCCATGTTCAGGCTCATGGCGAGCTGCTGGTGGCCGCCGCGTTTGTGCGGTGAGCCGGGGGTGCGCATGCAGCCATGCAGGAGGTTTTGGTGCGGGGTCTTGTCCAGGCTCCGGTGGCGGGTGCCCAGGGCCTCGACGAGGTCACGCGCTTCCGTGAAGGTAACACGCTGTTCGAGCGGAATGTAGACGTGCCGGCCGCCGCTGGGGGAGTAGTCCTCGATCCAGCGGGCGCCGCAGGAATGCAGCCAGGTCTGCAGGGCCCGGACATCAGCTTCTACCCAGTCCGCACCGGCGACTGAGGAGTCGAAGTCCAGGAAGATGGCGGCGCAGGTCCCGTCTTTGCCGAAGATGCGTACCGCCGCAGGAAGCGTGGGGAGGGCGTCGGTGAGGTCCCGTTCGAACTTCTGCGGGTAGGTTTTTCCGGCGTCACGGGAGAGACGCACACGGGGCTGCCCTGCCAGAAGAGGTGCCAGCGCCGACCACAGACGTGCGGGGTCGCTTGATTCGCGCGACACGCCAGCATCATGTATGGCTGGCAGCACGCGCGCGTGCTGATGTACGATGAGGACAATCCTTTCGGGGAGATCCTGTTGCAGGGATAACAAAGGGCCGGCCCGCCAAGACCGGTTTCATACAAAAACCAATGGTCGACCTGTGAAGGTCCACCGCCCGACTTACAATCTGTCAGCCGCCAAGCAAATCCAGAATGTAAGTCCCAAGCTCACGACGGCCCGCCTTGTGCGGGCCGTCGTTATTTATGAGGCCAGTCGGCCAAGAGGCAACTCCTCCTGCTGAGATATTGCGTGCAGTTTGGTGTTAGCCAGGCGTTCGTCGACCAAATCGGACAGCCAGTCGCTGACATACTGGTAGCCCTCTGCCTTGGCAATTTGGTCCATTGCGTCGGCTTTGGGCGTTGCGATGCGGAATCCGACGAATTTGCGGTCGCCCTTTGAGCGCCTGCCTGTACGTGTAACTGGAGCCATCATCCCTGTCCTTTGAACTCCGGTGACCCTGGCCAGCCACCGCTACTTCAATAGATTGGTCGAGCCAATTGCCTGTTGGCCCTGAGTCGGTAAATGCTAGGCACTCCACCCTTCTCTGAAACTGAAACTACCACCGGCCTCGTCAGCGATCCGGCATTGAAACAGAAACACCTTTCGGCGTGTTGAAACAGAAACAACATCCGCGTGAGCTGGAGGGACACGCGATTTCATGGGCTTTCGTTTGCACCTGGCGGCAAGTGCTCGCGAAGTCCGGCCTCCAGGGATCATGCCGACCGAGGCGGTATCCACCGCCACAAGGTCCTCGTCCTTGTTCAGGAGTTGAATCTAGCGGCGGACCGGCGGGGGAGAGAAGACGCTGTTTCCTCGCGATCCGGTCTGGCAGCCCGTCGGTCGGTGCAGGGACGCGCAGTGGCGTTGTCATCTTCAGAAGCCCTTTGCTACGGCTGCTGCGGCGGCGAGCCATGCGCGCTGTGTTGCCGGTTGGAGTGCTGCATACCGGATGGGTCCGTTGACGAGGGCGGGGTCGTAGGGGATCCGAACTACGGCTCGTACATGGGGTGCGAAGCCGTCTGCGATCCTTCGGGCTTCGTCCCTGGCGCGTTTGAGTGCGTCGCCGCTCATGCTTCGCTTGGCGTCGGTGGATTCGGAGACGATGACGACGGCGTTGCGGGCCAGTTCGGCATCGTGGCCGCCGCGGGATTCGAGCGTTTGCAGGGTCAGGCGCGCGGCCTCCGCTCGGTCTTCGATGGCTGTCACGGGGACGACGAGCTGGTTGGTGTGGTGGATCATTCGCCGCCAGTTGGCCGCGCGGGCGGTATTGCCTGAGTCCATGACGATGAGACGGTAGTAGCGGGTGAGCACCTGGTGGGCGATGTCCACCTCCTCAGCGGTCACTTCGTGGTCGCCTTCGTCGTTCTCGTCCGAGCGCAGGACGTCGAACTTGTCGGCAGTTTGGTGGTGGACGAATCGGGCGATCTCGGCTGCCTGGGCGCTGGGGGAGAGCAGCGCCTGGGATGAGTCGATGAGATCCAGGACGCTGTTGTCATGGCCGCCTTTTTCGGTGCGCCACCCAAGGGTGCCCTGCGATTCGTTGTTGTCCCAGGCGACGGTCGCTGCGCCGCTGTAGCGGGCCAGGATCGCGCTGAGCATGACGACGGTGGGGGTCTTGTTCGCTCCGCCCTTGCGGTTGACGACGGCGACGGTGCGGGGGCCGGGCCAGTGTTGGCTGACGGTGCGGATGTCTTCGCGTTCGGCCAGCTCTTCGGCCGAGGGGTTCATGCGGAAGCCCAGGCGGCTGAGTACGCCGCGCCAGCCGCGCGTTGCGGGCTGGAGCACGGGCGTGCTGATGAGGAACGAGGTGTCTTTGAGGCTGCGCCGGGCGGCAGGCTCCTCAGCGGCCGATGTGGAGCCCGGTGCAGGTCCCTGGGGGGCCGCGTCCGTGACAGCTGCACCGAAGGTCACCGGCGCAGCGCCGGCAGGTTGTGCTGGCGTTTCCTCGACCGGAGGGGCAGCGGGGGCCGGAGCAGGCACAGTCGCTGACTTGGCCGATTCGGGTGAAGGGGCGGCCTTAACGGGCAAGGTGTCCTGCTCCCGCCGGGAGGTGGGCTTGATCGGTGCGGCCTCGCTGACGACGCCCTCGGGGGAGACGATGATGAGGCCCTGCCCGTCCGGATCGGTGGTGCTGACGCGGACGGGTCGGCCGAGCTGAGCAGCGGTTGCGGTGATGAGGCGCAGGGCGTCAGTAAGGACGGCGGCTTCGTCGGCGGCCTCGATCGCGTGGGAGGTCCCGTTGATGGTGACTTCGCCGGTTCCGTTGGTGCGGAGAACGGCGTTGATCTTAGGGAAGTCGAGTGCTTGGGTTTCCATCATCTGTCCTTACTTTGTGCCGTTCGGGGGTGTGAAACGGTTGACCTGCCAGGGGTTGTCGGCTGCGCTGCGGAGCAGCTGCACGTCGTAGTCGCCGGCGTCGGTGGGAAACACGACATGGCAGCCGAAACCGTTGTTCTCATCGATCCTGAGCCGGCCTGGTCCGGTGATCTTGGTGGCCGGGATGTTGGCAGGGTCAACGTATTGGTAATCGGCGGTTGCTTGGGCGGTCAGGAGCTGCCCGAGCTCCTGGATCCAGACTTTGTCCGTAACCGTGGGGCGGGCATACAGCGTCATGGCCCTGGTCGCGGTTTCCAGCGCCGCAGTTTTGCTCGCCTCGTCCCAGGCAATACCCAAAGTGGCGGGCGCTGTGCCGCCGGGTGCTTGGGGCTTGTTGCCTGCGCTGAGAGTGGCCGGTGCGGTGGTGGAAGTGCTGGGTGCTGGTTCCGCCGCAGGTGTTGAGCTGGCTGCCGGCGCGCAGGCGGTACAGACGAGCAGGGCCGTGAGGGCTGTCAGGGTGCGTTTCATGGTTCCTCCGGTGAGTCGCTGCCGGGCAGGTAGAGAAATGCGCTGGGAGTGCCGTTCTGTACTGTGCGGGTGTAGTAGGTGTGGTCATTGGGGGCGGGGTTGCCGTTGTATCCCTCTTCGAGGAAGCTGCCGTCACCGTTGACGGCTTTGACGACGGCGACGTGGCCGTAGGTGCCGTCTGCGCCTCCGGCGCCGGGGGAGTACCAGACGACCGCTCCTACCCGTGGCGTTGTGCCGGTGGGCCAGCCTTTGGCGTCCCAGCCGTCCTTCCAGGTCAGGGCAGAGCCGAGGAGGGCACCGTCGGGCCGGAAGGTGCCGTTAAGGATCTTGTAGGGGGCGGTGGTGCTGCCCAGCTGCTGGTTGATGCGCCAGAGGGCGAAGTCGACGCATTCGCGGTTGAACATGCCCAGCGGGGATGGCTCGTAGATCTTGGCTGTGCTCCACGGCAGGTCATCGCCTGTGCCGGATTGGCCGGGGATGCCGCAGGAGCTTTCGCCGCCGGCGTCGATCTTCACGTCGCCCAGGGCGGCGACGACCTCGACGGCGGCCGCCCAGTAGGACTGGTAGTGGAACGGGTCAGCGTTGCGCTGGACCCTGTGTGCGGCCGTGGTGGGTTCGAGCTGTTCCCAGCCGTTGATCTTCTGGAGGGCCTTGAAGAAGTTGCTGGCGGAGGCCGTGGGGTTCATGCGGTCCTGATAGGTGCCCCAGGCGCCGTTGCCGCGCTGCTGGAACAGTCCCCGGGAATCAGGTCCCGGTCCGTCGCCGTGGTCCAGGACACGCAGCCCGGACTCGCCCATGGCCGTCATGACACCGACCGTCTGGCCCCGGGCAGACAGGCCAAGGGCTTTGCCTGCGTTGATGACCACGGCCGCGTTTTTCAGCTGCTCGCCCTCGTAGCCGGCGACAGCGACCTTGGGCAGCTGGCTTGCGTCGACGCTGACGCTGGAACCGGTCGGCGAGCAGACGTCGGCCGCGGCCTGAGAGCCCCCGCCGAACAGGATGATGGACAGCACCAAACCGACGGGCGCAAGGACGGCACCGGCGACCAGCACGGGCCAGCTCCTTGGTGATTGCATGTGTCCCCCTCACATCTGTCCGACTCACATCTGTCTGGTTGCTTCGCCCTAGGGCTGGTCCTCGGTCACTTCCGGTGTCTGGCCCTTCCTCAGGGTGTTCCGGTTCTCCCAGACCCAGTCCTTGACTTGATCTCTGGCGATCAACCATGTCTTCTCGACTTGGTAAGCAGGAATCACTCCGGTTTGTAGCCAGCGGTACACGGTGTTTCGGGACAACCCGAAGATCTCTTCGAGGTCCTGAGGCGTAAGACGCTCCGGGTACTTGGCGAAGAGTGCTTCCAGGTACTTGGGGTCCACGCTCAGTCCGTCCCACCGCTTAGAGCCAGCATAGACCACAAATGTGTACTGTGATGTACTGGAAGTGATTGAAAGGTACTAAAGCTGTTATTGGGAGTCACTTATGGCCTTTCGTGTCGGATGGTACCGATACGATCTTTGCGGACATTACTAGGGGATGTGAAATGCCGGTCTCAAAGAATCGCTGGGTGACGCTCGGCGCAGAAACTATCGACGAACCTGTTCCAGCCATCCCGGAAGAGCCGTCTTTCATCCCTACGGGGGCGACGAGGCCGCAGCTCAGTGTTCCGCAGCCAGACCTTGCGGACCGGCTGCCCCGAAGGAACGCAGCGGGGAAGGAACCGGGTTTCTGGTGGCTTGGCGTGCACGGCGGCGCGGGCGAAACGTCGCTTGCACGTCTGGACAAGAACAGCAGGGCAGCCGATCATCACTGGCCTTTAACGGCAGCCGGGTCCGTCGTCGTCCTGGTTGCCCGTTCCAATATCCCCGGCCTGCGCGCGGCACGGTTGGCGGCAACTGAATGGGCTTCAAGGTCGCTTCCCGGGATCCAGGTCGCTGGCCTGGTGGTCATGGCCGACGCTCCCGGACGGCTCCCCAAAGAAATCCGCGACTTCTCCCGCGTCGTCGGCGGGGGAGTTCCCCACGTTTGGAACTTTCCGTGGGTGGACGGATGGCGCTACGGCCACGACGTTGCCCCCGAAGAACTGCCCAAAGAAGCCCGCACCATCCTTGAGCAGGTACACCTCGCAGTAACCGCCACCGCCGCACTCCCGGCCAAGTAGAAAGAAGAAACCCCTATGTTGTTCTCCAAGGCCATGGAATGGTCAAGCTTTGCCATCACCGAGATACCGAACCCGGGCACAGGTGAAGCACCTCCCGGATCCGAAGGCTTGCTGACACTCCTCAAATGGATCGCCTGGATCGTCTTCGGCTTGGCCGTGGCCGGCATCCTGATCACGGCCGGAACGATGATGATCAATAACCGACGCGGCGAAGGCGGCGAGCACGCCGGCCGCCTGGCATGGGTCCTGGGCGGCTGCATCCTCGCAGCCTCCGCAGGCGGTGTCGTAGGCGCCCTGGTCTAAGGAGTCGAGCCCATGACTGAACCGACAGTGAACGAAGACCAGAGCCCGCTGACCAAACCTAAGTTCATCATCTCGGCCGTTGTCGTGGCGATCATCGTCGCGCTTGGGATCATCCTGGCCCTGCTCCCCAAAGGGGGAGGAAACCCGGCATCCGAGCCGAGCATTTCCGGATCTGCCACCGCCAGCACACAACCCAGCGCGGCGGCGGACGCCAGCGTGTGCGGCCTGCCCTCCGGCGACCAGGCCAAACCAGCCACCGCTCCGGCTGACACCAAGTGGGAATTGGTTGGCAAGATTGCCGCGCCAACATCCCCTACTCAGTTCGGTCCCGGTAAGACCGAAGCCAACGGCCTCCGCTCCTGCTTCGCACACTCACCAACCGGGGCGCTGTACGCCGCGGCAAACATGACCGCATTGTCAGCATCTGGAAAAGCGAACCTCGTTTACGGGCAGCTGGCGGTACCAGGCCCAGAGCGGGATGCTGTGCTGAAATCATCCCCTACAGCTGCCCCCAACACTGTCACCGCACAATTGGCCGGATTCACCTTCCGCTCGTATGAGGCTGACCGAGCCGTCATTGATCTTGCCTTCAAAGGAGCCAACGGAACCTTCGTCTCCATTCCGGTTCCGCTCCAGTGGTACGGCGGCGACTGGAAGTTCGTAGTCCCCGCTACAGGGGACACTGGTGCACGGCAGATTACAGACCTTGGCGGCTACATCGAATGGTCTGGCGTCTAAATGGCTGACTGCTCAGGCCTGAATGTCATAAATCCCTTTTGCCAGGCAGGTGCGGCAATCGAGGACGCCGCGAACGACTCAATCAAAAACATGGCCAAAGCGATTGCCGAAGCCGTAGGACAGACAGTGAAGACGCTCGGGACGTTCTGGGTGAACGTTGGAACTCCCGACCTAACCGCCGCTCCAGGAGGATCCACCGGGAGTGATCCGGTGTTGTTCCTGCAGAACAGTCTCTACTTTTGGACAGCGTCCCTGGCGGTGATGTCTGTCCTCGTGGGGGCGGCAAAGATGGTGATCGAACGCAGGGGTGCACCCCTGCGTGATCTGGCGCGTTCGCTCGCGACCCTGATCGTCGTGTCCGGCGCGGGCGTAGCAGCAGTAGGCCTTCTGACGGTCGCGGCCGATAAATTCTCTGCCTGGATCATCAACAACTCCACCGATGGAACGTCGTTCAACGACAACATCACCTCCCTGTTGGCACTTTCGGCCACCAGCCCGATCGGTTCGATCATGATCATCCTCCTGGGGCTGATCGCGATTCTCGCCTCTGTGATGCAGATCGTCCTCATGATCGTCCGCGGTGGCCTGCTCGTCATCCTGACGGGAATCTTCCCTACGGCTGCAGCTTTCACGAACACCGAGGCCGGCAAGGGCTGGTTCCAGAAGTGCACCGCCTGGCTGATCGCCTTCATTCTCTACAAGCCCGCGGCCGCCATCGTCTACGCCACGGCCTTCCAACTTAGCGGCAGCAAGATCTTCGGGAACGTTGGTGACGGCAAGGACTTCGGCTCCGCGCTCCAGACAACGGTCACAGGCCTGGCCCTGATGATCATTGCTCTGTTCGCCATGCCAGCCCTCATGCGGTTCGTCACCCCAATGGTGGGTGCCGTCGCCGGCGGCGGTGGAGCTTTGGCTGCGGGAACGGTCGGCGCACTCGCTTCCGGTGCCATCAGCATGGGCAGCGCCGGCCGCGGCGGGGGCAGTGGCGGTTCGGTTGCTGCCGCACCGGCCAGCAGCTCAAACGAATCAGGGGGCTCCGCGGGTCCATCCGGGGCCGGGGACTCTGGAACGGCCGGTTCGTCGGGGACAGCGGGCGAAAGTGGGGGAGAGGGCACTTCCTCGGGCACCCCGTCTGGAGCCGGCGCAGAGGCTGCCGCAACAGAAACCGCCGGCAGCGGAGCTACGGCGGCCGGGGGCAGTGGTGCTACGGCAGCCGGAGGCACCGGCGCCGCCTCCGGCGGGGCAGCAGCAGGCGGGGCAGCCGCGGCGGGCCCTGCTGCACTTGGCGTGGCCGCGGCCCAGAAGGGCATTGAGGCCGGCCAGGCTGCCGCCGGTGCCGTGAAGACCATGACCGAAGAATCAACGGGGGGTGCCTGAAATGGCAGCGATCGAGAACACCTACAGGGAACCGACCTACGGCAACTGGCGACGTCCGCGGAAGGCCGGCATCGGTACTCTTGGTGGGCTGGCCACAGCAGGGCTGTTTGTTGGCCTCATCATCACGGTGATTTGCTTCTTCGTCGGCGGCTGGTTCCCCGGGCTGGTTGCTCTGCTCGTCCTTGGGTTGGCGCTGGCCGTCGTCTCGGTGACCGACAAGCACAACAAGTCTGTGGGGGAGCGGGTCTTCGGCCGGTTGGCGTTCGGCTTGGCGCGGCGCAGACGCGCCAACATCTACCGTTCCGGTCCGTTGGGACTGACGCCCTGGGGCGAGTTCCAGCTGCCAGGGATCGCTGCCGGTTCCAAGCTGTACGAGTTCACGGACTCCTATGGGCGCGAGTTCGCGTTGATCCACCTTCCTTCCACCGCGCACTACACCGTTGTCTTCGGGACGCAGCCTGACGGGGCGTCGCTGGTTGATCCCGAGCAGATTGATGCTTGGGTGGCTAACTGGGGCGGCTGGCTGGCTTCGCTGTCGAATGAACCTGCCGTCGTGGCCGCATCCGTCACGGTCGAAACCGCTCCGGATTCCGGGGCACGGCTGCGCCGGGAAGTTGAATCGAACATCCACGACGCCGCCCCGGACATTGCCAAGGCCATGCTCCGGGAGGCCCTGGAAACCTACCCGCAGGGATCGGCCACGATCCGGGCGTGGGTCGCGCTGACGTTCAGCGCCGCTGCCCGGGCCGGCGGCAAGCGACGCACCGCCGACGAGATCGCAAAGGATCTCGCGTCACGGCTTCCCAGCCTCACCGAGCGCCTGGAATCCACCGGCGCCGGTGCCTGCGCGCCGTTGAACGCCCAGGAACTGTGTGAGGTCGTTCGGGTCGCGTACGACCCTGCAGCGGCCCGCCTCATCGACGAAGCCCATTACCAGGGCACCCCCGTTGACCTGGACTGGAGCCACGTCGGACCGTCCGCCCATCAAGCCGACTGGGACGGCTACCGCCACGATTCCGGCCACTCGGTGTCCTGGACGATGACGGGCGCACCCCGCGGCCACATCCTGGCATCAGCTTTGGCCCGGTTGGTGGCACCTCATGGGGAGATTGCACGCAAACGCGTCACCTTGCTGTACCGGCCGATCGAAGCCGGCCGCGCGGCCGCCATAGTGGAGTCGGACCAGACAAATGCACTCACCCGGGCATCCTCGACCAACCGGCCCACAGCCCGCGCCCTGGTCGACGCCCGCGCAGCGCAGGCCACCGCAGCGGAGGAAGCCAAAGGGGCCGGGCTGGTCAACTTCGGCATGGTGGTCACCGCCACGGTGCTGTCCTCCCGTGACCTCGATGACGCCGTGGCCGTGGTGGAGGGCAACCTCGGCCCGTCGGCACGCCTGCTGTTGCGGCGCGCCTACGGCTCACAGGATTCTGCCTTTGCCGCGTCCCTGCCGCTGGGACTGGTCCTGCCCAAGCACCTGAAGGTTCCCGAAGAAATCCGCGAGGCCATGTGATGTTCGGCAGGAAAACCAGACACCAGCGCACCCAAGCCCCTGCCACCAAGCAGGCCCCTGCCACGAAGCTCGCGGCCGCGGTCGGGCGCCGCCCGGGCCTGCGGGGCTGGCGCGGCCGCGGACAGGGCGAAGCCGTCTACGTCACGGCCGCCGACGAATGGCGCGGAACCTCGGTCCAGGTCTGCGGTCTCTGGCCGTTCGTGGGCGGGTCCGGCACCCCGATCCTGGGAGTGCCGATCGGCGTTCACACCGACACCGGAGCGCCCTTCGGGGCCGATCCCATCAGCTGGTTCATGCACGGCATGATCAACAACCCCTCCATGTTCGTCCTCGGCCTGCCGCACTACGGCAAGTCCACCCTGGTCCGGCACATCGTCCTGGGCCTGGCAGGTCGGAGCATCAACCCGTTGATCCTCGGTGACCTGAAGCCCGACTACGTTGACCTCATCGAAGCCCTCGGCGGGCAGGTCATCAGCTTGGGTCCCGGGCGCGGCCACTTGAACGTCCTGGACCCCGGTGAAGCCACCGGCGCCGCCGTCAGGCTGCTCGCCTCGGCCGAGGAACACCGGGCCAAAGCGAACCGGGCCCTCAACGAGCCAGATGGCGGCCAGGCCGCGGCCGCACCGCTGCTTGCTGCAGCGGTGAAGGCGGAGAAGCTGGCAGAACAGCTGATGGCCGACTCGCACAACCGGCGCCTGAACATGATCACGGCGCTGATCACCATCGTGCGGAACGCCAAGCCCAGCGCCCACGAGGAATCCCTGATTGACCGGGCCCTGCACATCCTGGACGAGCGCCTGGACCGCGTGCCCCTGATCGGGGATCTGATCGAGGTCATCAAAGACGCCCCCGACGAGCTGCGGGCCATTGCCCTGGACCGTGGCGACATGAGCCGCTACCTCGACGCGACCGACCAGCTGCGCCAGTCGCTGTACTCCCTCGACGGTTCGGGCCGGTTCTCGGACATGTTCTCCAAGCCCACCGACCAGCCAATGGACCTGACCAAACCCGTGGTCTTTGACCTGTCAGGGATCTCCGACACCCAGCGCGACATCCAGGCGGCCTGCCTGCTGGCCTGCTGGTCAACCGGGTTCGCCACCGTCCAGGTCGCCCACACCCTGGCCGACGCCGGCCTGGAACCGCGGCGGAACTACTTCGTCGTCATGGACGAGCTCTGGCGGGCCCTGCGCTCCGGTGAAGGGATGGTCGACCGGGTTGACTCACTCACCCGGCTGAACCGGACCGAAGGCGTCGGGCAGGCCATGATCACGCACACCATGAGCGACCTCGAAGCCCTGCCAACAGAAGCCGAACGGATGAAAGCGCGCGGGTTCGTCGAACGCTCCGGCATGGTCGTCTGCGGCGCGCTCCCCGGGGCCGAAATGGAAAAGCTCAACAAAGCCGTCACCCTCTCCCGGGCCGAGCAATCCCGGCTCATCTCGTGGGCTGACCCGGGGTCATGGACCGACGTCGGTGGATCCCGCAAACGCGTACGCCCGGGCTTGGGCAAGTTCCTGTTCAAAGTCGGCGGCCGCCCCGGAATCCCCGTCGCACTCAAATTGACCAGCGTTGAGAAGAAACTGCACGACACAAACAAGCGCTGGACGATCAGCCGGAACGGCGAAGGGGGGAACTGATGGGTGCACCAAGCAGCGGCAAACGCTCACAGCTCGACACCGAAACGCTCCTGCTCTGGGTGTGCATCACCGTCGTGGTGCTCGGTGTCGGCTCGGTGACCGGCGCCGTGCACCTCGGGTCAATGCTGTCCCATGACGGGCAGAAGCTGCCCGCCAACCCGTTTGAACTGGTCTTCGGCCTGTTATCACACAAGGTCACCTGGCCCGCCGCCGCCACATGGGTCCTGATCGGCTTCGGCGTCCTCATCATCGTCGTGGCCGTTCTGGTGATGCGTGCGGGGCTGCGCCGACGCTCCAAACGTTCCCGGGTGGACGCCGCCGCTCAGCACATGGCCAAAGCCCGCGACCTGCGCGCCCTGAGCCTGCACGGGGCCACAGCCACCGCCGAACGTCTCGGAGTCAAAGGCTCACCCGGCGTCCCGGTCGGCAAGACCGTTCTGGGCGGGCAAATGGTCTACGGCTCCTGGGAAGACATGCACATCGACATCTGGGGACCCCGCACGGGCAAGACCACCTCTCGTGCCATCCCCGCAATCCTCGCCGCCCCAGGATCCGCCCTGGTGACCTCCAACAAGCGGGACATCGTCGACGGGACCCGCGACGTCCGCGCGGCCGAAGGTCCGGTGTGGGTGTTCGATCCGCAGTCTGTCGCCCTCGAGGAACCTTCTTGGTGGTGGAACCCCCTGTCCTATGTCACAGACGAAGTGAAAGCGGCACGGCTTGCCGACCACTTCGCCGCCGGATCCCGCGGCCCGGACGCCAAAACGGACGCCTACTTCGATCCCGCCGGCCAGGATCTCCTCGCCGGCCTCCTGCTCGCCGCCGCCCTCGACGGCCAGCCGATCACCCAGGTCCACACCTGGCTGACCCGACCCGCCGACGATGAAGCAGTAGACATACTCAAAGCCCACGGCTACCTGCAGACCGCCAACGCCGTCGGCGGCGTCATCAACGCACCCGAGAAGCAACGCGGCGGCGTGTACGGCACGGCACTGCAGATGGCCTCCTGCCTCACCAACCGCCAGGTCGCCCGATGGGTCACACCCCAGGGCGACAACGACCAGCGGCCCCAGTTCGACCCGGCAGCATTCGTACGCTCCAAAGGCACGCTGTACAGCCTTTCCAAGGAAGGCAAGGGCACCGCCGGCCCGTTGGTGACGGCGCTGACCGTGGCCACGGTCGAGGCTGCCGAGGAACTCGCCGTACATTCACCCGGCGGCCGGCTGGCCACACCCATGGTCGGTGTTTTGGATGAAGCAGCCAACGTCTGCCGGTGGCGTGAGCTACCGAACCTCTACAGCCACTACGGCTCCCGCGGTATCGTCCTGATGACCATCCTCCAGTCCTGGTCCCAGGGCGTTGAAGTGTGGGGACGGGACGGGATGCGCAAGCTCTGGAGCGCGTCCAACATCAAGGTCTACGGCGGCGGTGTCGCCGAAGCCGAATTCCTAAACGAGCTCGCGCAGCTCGTGGGTGAATACCGGTACTCCAACATGACCAGAAGCCGCTCCAAACAGGGCACCTCCTACAGCCACGACAACGACCGCAAAGAACGCACCCTCGACGTCTCCGACCTGGCCGCATTTCCCCGCGGCAGGGCCATCATGTTCGCCTCCGGCGCCCCCGCCGCACTGCTGGAAACGGTGCCCTGGATGAACGGCCCGCACGCTGAAGCAGTCCGCGCCTCCCTCACCGCACACGACCCGGCCAACAAACCCGCGGCAGCGGCCGGAAGCCGGTGGATCACCGCGGGTGCCTCTCATGAGTGAGGGCCTGGGGGAGTGGGACGACGAACTGGAGGACACCGCAGCCCCCGCGGAGTCAGCCGAGGAGGATTCGGACGCCCCTGAGCTGTTCTACCCAAACGTCGCCGAATTCGTCAGCGGCAAGCTGGCCACCACCTACCGCCGGCAACTCAACGTCCAAGGCGGCGTCACCTGGTGCCCCCAGTGGTGGAAACACGCCGAAGCCATCAGCCGCCTCGAAGCCCTCTGGCGCGCCTGGGAATTCCTGCGCCTGGACGGAACCACAGGGATGAGCGTGTGGTGGCGCGACCACGCAGACCACCACATGTCCGTCCTGCTCTCAACCGATGGGCCGTTCAAAGGCTGCACCCCGGACGACGGCCACCGCTCCAAACTCACCCCACTACCCTGCGAGGAACCACCCACAGGGCTGTTCTAAACCGGGTGTTGTCAGCCAACGCTCAAGGTGACCACGCGCGCTGTCCACAGTTGGGGTCAATCCGGGTTATCCACGGACTGAAAATAGGGAGCCATCGGGAAGCTCCCTCAGCAGCAGTAGCGGTGGATAACCCGTCAGGATTGTCCCCGGCTGTGGGCATCGGGAGCCACAGTCCGGACGGTACGGCGTGAACGGCGAGCAGATGACCGAACTGCGCCCCGTTCCGCAGCTGATCCAGCACGAGGACTGCCTATATACTCTGGCTAATCATTACGCATATGGGGGTTTCGTGGGCCGTGCAGTACGTGCAGTCATTTCTGCGGGTCTGGCCGCGACCGTGGTCCTTTCAGGGACGTTGGTGGCATCTCCTGCCATTGCGGTCTCGGCGTACCCCTGCGGAGCAGAATCATCGTCAGCCGTTGGAGCCCTCGAATCCTTGGCTTTGCCGGCAACCGTCATTGCCGGCGACGAGTTGCGGATGCAGGTCAGCATTCGATGCGAGGGGGACCAGCAGGCCGTCCTGGGCGCTCAAGGCAGGCGTTCCAGCCGAGGTCCGCTTCCCGGTCTGGGGTACGGGAGCAGTCCTGAGCTACCGCTGGCTCCTGGAAGACGGGACCCAGGTAGCTGACCGGCGAGAATACATCCCCACGGCAGGCAGCGTCTCGCGGATCGTCGTCACCGGGACGTGGCCGGACGGCACGGTTCAGGAGCGGTCCTCACAGCTGGTCCGCACCGTCGAAGGCGCCGGCGGATTCAACGACGTGACCGTTGGGGAAGCAAGGCCCTACAGTTACGCCCCCGTCCGGGTTGCCCGGACCGCCCCGGATCCGAGCACGAAGTCCGGCTGGTACCGGCTGAGGTCCGACGGAAGCTTCCCGTCAACGCCGGAAGCTGCACCGGATTCCTGGTATCCGAAACCGACAGATGTGGGGCAGAGATTCCAGTTCATCGAAGCCGGCGTCCGTGCAAGGGGAGCCTCCCAAGTAATCACCGTCGCTCCGGCACCCCTCCCGGGGGACCGGCGCAGCGGCTACATCCAGGGCGACACCCTCGTGAACACGGTGGCAGAACTGCAGCCACGGCTCCAACCCGGCTACCGGCTGACCGCTAACAATCCCTGGCCTGCCGGACAGGCAGTAACCTACGCCTGGCTGCGTAACGGGCAGACTGTGCCCGGGGCGACCACAGCCGCGTACACCCTCAAGGTCGCTGACGCCGGAGCTACCATCCAGGCAGTGGTTCGAACGGGCAGCCCCGGCTACATCTCCAACGAAGCCAAGACCTCCGCGGTTAAGATCCCGCTCGTGAAACTGAGCTCCGCCGAACCGCTCGTCTCAGGAAGCGCGCGCGTCGGAGTGACCCTGCGCGCGTCTACCCCCGGGTGGACCGCAGGGACAAGATTCACCTACCAGTGGCTTCGTAACGGCCAGGCCATCCCGGGCGCCACACGCTCCACCTACACCGTGCCGGCCAAGGACCATAACGCGGTCCTGCAGGTGAGGGTCACAGGCACGCAGACCTTTTACACCGCGGTCACCAGGACCGGCGCCCAGCACCTCATCAACTACGGCATCCTGACCGCCCCTACACCCTCTATAACGGGGATCCCGAAAGCGGGACAGATCCTAACAGCCCATGCCGGGGTGTGGACCCCCGGAACACAACTTCGCTACCAGTGGTACCGGAACAACCAGCCAATCAGGGGCGCCACCGCAGCCACCTACCGGCCCGGAACCGTTGACAGGGGCCAAGCAATTAATGTCCAAGTCCGGGGAAGTAAAGAAGGGTACATGGGCGTGTGGCGGAACTCCGCCCAGAAACGCGTTCAGCCCTAATCGCGAGCCCCCAAACCCGCGAGGTTCGACTTGCCAGCGGACCGTCCCTCTCCAAACACCGGATTAGAAAGCCAAGACGTCGGTGGGTGGGCGTCAGGAAACAGGAGGTCCCACGAATGTGGCAGAAGATCAGGCACTACGCGAGGACCCGGTCTCCTGGGTATCTTCAGGAAGCCGCCGGCGCCCGGGACCCGCCTGCACGACCCCGGCGAGCCTATCCATTGATTCCGGGCTCCAGGCCAGCTCGACCTTGCCTGAGTCCGTCAGGAGGGTCACTGCCTGGTACCCATACCCGGCAGGTATTTGCGGTCTTTGCCACTGACCTTGCGGCCGCTCCGGAAGAACTTCCTTCACCTTTAGCTCAGTCGCTCGCTCCGAAGGTGCACGGTTCCAGGTCGTCTCGAAACCCTAGAGTTTCGAGGCAAAGAGTTTGGGATACAGCGGGTATGGGGAGCCTCTGCCAGGGCGACGGGTCCCGCCGTATGCTCTAGCTGGATGGATCAGTTGCACCTCGTCCGGCTTGGACCTGGTCTAAAGCGGTCAGCAGATCGTGGGCGTCTGGGACGTCAAAAAAGGCTACGTTCTGTCCCATGCCAAGGCTGAAGAAGTCCATCCCTGTGTTCTGATACATGCCGAACATGCCCATGGCGCCGCCCTGGTAACCGAAAGTCACACTCACGTGTTGGCCGTCCTTGGACCTGTCCACCTTGGTTGGCATGGCCCTGACGGGAGTATCAGCAACTGACCTGTTGCCTGTGCAAACGATCGCCCGACTGTCTGTGAGTCCGTACACTGTTGCCAGCTTTCGCCGTTTTTTGGCGATGAAACGGCCGAAAATAAAGTAGAGGCCCACCAGAACAAATGGAATTCCCCAAACTG
>NZ_JBNHFL010000021.1:0-94438 GCF_059090205.1 Arthrobacter sp. CMU6 | reverse complement strand
CACCGCCATGCGCAAAAAAGGCTGGGAAATCCCCGCCGAACTCGCCCACATCGAATCCTCCGGCTCCACCCGCCAGGAAGCCAGCACCCTGCTCGCGAGGCCCGCCTGACCGCTACCCTGAGCTCTGTCCGTGCCGGGTATAGCGTTATTGCATGACGCCAACCTACCGGTACGACGTGGACGTCCTGCATCTGCTCGTGTCGCCGGTGCACGCCTACTTCGGCCGCGCGCGTGACGGCGCGGCTGATGTGCCGACGGCGGATGCCAGCCGGGTGGAGATCGTGGCCGGTAAAGGAATTGTCGGGGACCGGTTCTTCGGCAAGGCTGCGCACATGGACGCGGCGGTCACCCTGTTCGCCATCGAGGCCCTCGAGGACATAGCTGCGGAACTGGGCGCTGGCCCCTTCGACCCGCTGCTGACCCGGCGCAACGTGATCCTCAGGGGTGCGCACCTGGCCCCGCTCCTGGGCCAGGAATTCGTGTTGGAATCCCGCGGCGGGAAGGTGCGGTTCAAAGGCGGGCGGCCCGCCCATCCCTGCGCGTGGATGGACCGCATGCTCGCGCCCGGGGCGCACGCCGCCATGCGGGGGCGCGGGGGCATGCGCTGCCGGGCACTTTCCGACGGAGTGCTGCACCGCGGGCCGGCGGTGCTGGTCAGCCCGGTGCCGCTGGAGCCTGACCAGGCGGGCGTTCCGAGCGTGCTGCGGCCCGGACGGCTGCCGTAGGAATACTAGCTCTTGGGCAGGCCCGCCGGGTTCAGTTCCGACTTGGCCACGGCTTCCGATGACAGGCCCCAGCGGTCCAGGATTTTGCCGTAGGTGCCGTCCCCGATCAGGTGGTTCAGGCCCGCCTGCGCAGCGGCGGCGAACCCGTTGCCCTTCTTCGTGGTGGCGGCGATGCTCGCCTTGAGCGGCCAGCCGCCGTCCACCAGGCCCACCAGTTTGGTCTTCTCGTCGGTGGCGGCCTTGTAGGCGGCCGTGGCGTTCGGCCCGAACGTCAGGTCCGCGCGGCCGGATTGCAGCGCCAGGTTAGAGGCGGAGTCGTCGTCGTAGTACTGGAACTCGACCGGCTTCAGTCCCTTGGCCTTGTTCTCCTCGTCCCAGCCCAGCAGGATGGACTCCTGGTTGGTACCGGAGCCGACAATGACGCGCTTGCCGGCAACGTCCGCGGCGGATTCGACCTTGGTGATGTCGCTGTCGCTCTTGGCATAGAAGCCGAGCTTGTCGTCCCGGTAGCTGGCAAAGTCGAACTTGAGCTTGCGCTCCTCGGTCACCGTGACGTTGGAGAGAACGGCCTCGTACTTGCCCGATTCGACGCCGAGCGGCCAGTCCGCCCAGGCGGTGGGAACGATCTCGGCTTCCAGCCCCAGCGTCTGGGCAAGTGCGACGGCGATGTCCACTTCGTTGCCCACCGGCGTCTTGTTGTCCGTGGCGTAGACCGCCAGCGGCGGCGCGAACGGGCTGACGGCCACGGTCAGCTTGCCGTCCTTCTTGATGGCTTCCGGAACCAGCGCCGCGGCTTTCTCGTCCACGGTGACGGGAAAGCGGTCCTGCTCGGGCGTCAGCTTGAAGGTCTTGGCTGCCGACGTGGCGGTGGTTGTGGCGGCCGGCGCGTTCGCGGACGCCGCAGCCCCGGGATCGGAGCAGGCGGAAAGCGCCAGCAGGCTGGTGGCGGCGAGGGCCAGGCCCGGCTTGAATGCGCCTGCACGGGACGTGAGAGACTGACGGACCATGGTTGCCCCCTGGAAATAGTGAATGGGAAGTAGTGAATGCAAAGGTTGTGGCAGCAACTATCCGGGAGCCCAAAAGGGCGGTCAAAGCGCGGAGAAACCGGAAGATACGCGGCGTAACCGCGATTCACACTGCGTTCGAAGGCGTCATTCAGCCTGCCGCCCATCCCGAAACCGCGCCTAGCATCGAGTATGAGCGATCAATTCACCACCGAACGTGACAGTTACGGCAGGCTCCTGGCAGACCGTGAGGTGTGGCGGCAGGCAAGTACGCTCGCCGCAGCCGGCGAGCTGACCGCGCGGTGGCTTGAAGGCACCAGCGAGTACCAGCCCGGAACCCTCGCCCCGCGCTTCGATGACGAGACCCAGCCCATCGCCGGCCAGCTGGCCGAGCTCAACCGCAGCGGACTGTTCACGAAGGAATCCCAGCCGGGGTTCGGTCGCGACGCCGGGCATGCCCAGCGCGAGTACGTCACCGGATTCTGCTCCCCGGAGACCGCCGCCCGCCTGCTGCGGCTCTCGGCCGAGACGGAATTCATTGCCATCGCGCATGCCCCCGGCGAGGTCAGCCAGGCTGCCGTTCCGGTCACACAGCACGACGGCGAAGTGGTCACCGTTCTGGGAAGCAGCGAGATTCCAGTCGAGTCGGAGCAGATCCAGGACTGGGCACGCGAAAGCAACGAATCCCTCGCCCTCCTGCTGGCCGACTCCTGGTACGTCGAACTGCTCGACCCGGTCTGGGGCCGGCAGCAGCACCTTTTGCCCGCTGTGCTGGAAACCCTGAAGACCGCCCCGGACGTTCCCTGACCCGCGATTCTTGACGTTCCGCGACGCCCGATGAAGCTATTAGACCGCCAGGATGAACGATTGCGACGCCGGGTGAACGTCTGCGTCGGTTGCCATTGTGGCCGCCGGAGGGGCCTCCGTAATCTCAATCCAACGCTCAGCGCCATCCCCTCCGCTCCATCATCCAAAAGGAAAACATCATGTCTTCTTCACACGAGAACCCGGGCTCCACCCGGATCGCCGCGGGCCAGCCCAGCGGCCGGAAACGCCCCAGTGGGCTCAAGATCGGCATCGCCGCCGGCATCCTTGCAGTCCTCGGTGCAGGCGTGGCTGTCGCCACGACGGCCGCCAACAACACCGCCCCTAGTTCCGCCAACGCCGCCGCCGTCACCAGCCCCGCCACCGAACTGAAGCTGGGCTACTTCGGCAACATCACCCACGCCACCGCGCTGGTCGGCGTCCAGAAGGGTTTCATCGCCAAGGAGCTGGGCGACACCAAGTTGAGCACCCAGGTGTTCAACGCCGGCCCGGCCGCGATCGAGGCGCTTAACGCCGGCGCGATCGACGCCACGTACATCGGCCCGAACCCTGCCATCAACTCTTTCGTCAAGAGCAAGGGCGAGTCCATCAGCATCATCGCCGGGGCAGCCTCCGGCGGCGCGCAGCTGGTGGTCAAGCCGGAGATCAAGACCGCGGCTGACCTGAAGGGCAAGACCCTGGCCTCCCCGCAGCTCGGCGGCACCCAGGACGTTGCGCTGCGCGCCTGGCTCGGCAAGCAGGGCTACAAGACCAACCCCGACGGCGGCGGGGACGTTGCAATCAACCCCACCGAGAACGCCCAGACCCTGAAGCTGTTCCAGAACGGCAAGCTCGACGGCGCGTGGTTGCCGGAGCCGTGGGCCTCCCGTCTGGTGCTCCAGGCCGGCGCCAAGGTCCTGGTGGACGAGAAGGACCTGTGGGACGGGTCGCTGACCGGCAAGCCCGGCGAGTTCCCCACCACCATCCTGATCGTGAACAAGAAGTTCGCCGCGGAGCACCCGCAGACCGTCGAGGCCCTGCTCAAGGGCCACGTCGCGGCCGTGAAGTGGCTCAACGACACCCCGGCCGCCGAGAAGGCCACGGAAGTGAACGCCGCCCTGAAGGAAGCTGCCGGCAAGGCGCTCTCGCAGGACGTTATTGACCGTTCGCTGAAGAACATCGTGTTCACGGTTGACCCGCTGGCAGGCGCGTTCAAGAAGCTGTTGCAGGACGGCGTGGACGCCGGCACCACCAAGCAGGCCGACATCAACGGCATCTTCGACCTGGCCAAGCTGAATGAAGTCACCGGCGACAAGACCTCTGCCGCAGGGCTGGGCAAGGAATAACCCGGAAGACAGACAAAAGATCCGGCGGGAGCATTCCCGCCGGATCCTTTTGGTTTAAGTCGCTTTTACAGCACCGCCGAGTACTCCGGCACGGCCGAATACTCAGGCACGGCATACGGATCCTCCGCGTTTTTCAGGGCGTAGTGGAAGACCATGCCCACCGGGCTCTCCTGGCTTCCGACATATTCGGCGGCCACCCATTCCCCGCCGGCCACGGCTCCGGCCCAGGCATGGGCCTCCTCCCAATGGACGGCGGAGGACATCCGGCCGGGCTGCAGGCTCATGGACACGGCAACGCGCACCGAGGGTGCTCCATCGGAGGAACGGGGGCAGGTGAAGCCGACGATGTCCACGGAGACTCCCGGGGTGGCCAGGCACGGCCGGCGGGCCATGGTGGTGGCAGCCGCATCCAGGCCTCCCGAACCGATGTCCTGGCGCGCCAGTGCGAGCACCTGGCTGCGGAACGTGTTCAGTTCCGTGCTGCACTGCGTCCGGATTCTGTGCACCAAAGCTGTGATCATGTCCCCCTCGATTCAGGGAGGGCGTAAAGCCGCCCCGTCGTGATTATGGACTCACACAACCACCCGGTAACTTGCTTCACAATGCCCGGCGACACCCGCCGTCGCGCAACGCAACAGTGCTTCATCTTCCGCAGTTGGGCGTAACAAAAGTACGCCCGGCGCCCGGTTGTCGTGTGCCTCCCGCACGAGACGCGCCGCCCTTAGACGTGCATCCGCGCCACGAAGCGGAACCGGTCACCCCTGAAGACCGACTCGGTCCACTCCACAGGCTGCCCGTCGGGGGCGAAGCCGAGCCGGTGGACCAGCAGCATGGGAGCGCCCATTTCGACGTCGAGGAGCTGCACCTCGGCCGGTCCGGCCAGCTTCGTTTCCACGGTGTCCTCGACTTCCGTGATCCGGATTCCGTAGTCCTCGCGCAGGGCCGCGTACAGGGAGCCGCGCTCGGCCACTGTCCGTGCAAGGTCCGGCAGCGGCCCGGCAAGGAAAGCAATCTCGTGCGCGAGCGGCTCGCCGTCCACCAGCCTGATCCGTTCCACCCGGTGGATCTCCGTCCCCGGGTCAACCGCCAGGCGGCGTGCCGTGGCCGGGTCGGCCGGCAGCACGCTCACGTCCACGATCCGCGCCGCGGCCGTAAGGCCCTGGCTCGCGGCGTCATCGGTAAAGGAGGTGAGCTGGCGGACGTGTGTCACCTTCGGGGGTGCCACAAACGTCCCCCGCCCCTGCGTCCGGTCCAGGCGGCCCTCGGCCACCAGCTCGCCAATCGCCTGCCGGACGGTGGTGCGGGAGGTTCCGTACTGCTCCGCAAGCGCGCGTTCGGTAGGGATCAGGGTTCCGGGCGCCGCATCCTCGATGAGGGCGAGGATCTGCTCCTTGAGTACGTAGTACTTGGGCAGGGCAGCGGCCGCGGAGGTCTCCATGAATCTGATGGTACCTATTGACACAAAAATTGGTCTAGGCCAAAATGATGGAAATTGGTTTACACCAATCCCGGTTTGCGTAACTTCCAGACCCCAATCCCCCACTTCCAAGGACCCAAAGATGTCGTTCCTGCAAGACCTGCGCCAGACGCCCCGCCTCGGCCTTCTGGTCGGCGGCACCGCCGCCACCATCGGCATAATCTACGGCTACGATCTGTCGAATATCGCCGGCGCCCTGCTGTTCATCACCAAGGAGTTCCAGCTCTCCACCAGCCAACAGGAGCTGGTGACCACCGCCGTCGTCGTCGGTGAAGTCCTGGGCGCCGTCCTCGGCGGCTGGCTCGCCAACAAACTGGGCCGCAAGGCCTGCATGGTGGGCGTGGCCGGAGCGTATGCCGCGTTCGCGGTGCTCAGCGCCCTCGCCGCCGACGTGCCCATGCTGCTCGTGGCCCGCCTGCTCCTCGGCCTGACCATCGGCATTTCCGTGGTGGTGGTGCCCGTCTTCGTGGCCGAGTCAGCGCCACCCAAGGTGCGCGGCGCCCTGCTCGTGGCGTACCAGGTGGCCACCGTCATCGGCATCATCATCGGCTACCTGGCTGCCTATGTGCTGTCCGCCAGCGAAAACTGGCGGCTGATGCTGGGCCTGGCCGCCGTTCCGGCCATCGCGGTCCTCGCCGTCACCCTCCGGCTCCCGGACACCGCCCGGTGGTACATGATGCGCGGACGCACGGAAGACGCCCGCCGCACGCTCAGCTCGATCGAGCCGGATGCCGACGTCGACGCCGAACTGGCGGACATGCGCCGTGCCATCAGCGAAGAGCGCGGCGGCGGCCTGCGCGAGATGCTCCGTTCGCCGTACCTGAAGGCCACCGTGTTCGTCGTCGGCCTCGGCTTCTTCATCCAGATCACCGGCATCAACGCCGTGGTCTATTACAGCCCGCGGATCTTCGAGGCGATGGGCTTCACCGGCAACGCCGCCCTGCTCCTGCTGCCCGCTCTGGTCCAGGCCGCTGCCCTGATTGCCGTCTTTGTGTCACTGTCGCTCGTGGACCGGGTGGGACGGCGCCCCATCCTGCTTGGGGGCATCGGCATGATGATCGTGGCCAACGCCATCCTGGTGGCCGTCTTCATGGTGGGCCGCGACTTCGGCGGCGCGCTGACGGTGGTCGGGTTCCTCGGGGTCCTGCTCTTCACGGTGGGCTTCACCTTCGGCTTCGGCGCGCTGGTCTGGGTCTACGCCGGTGAGTCGTTCCCTGCCCGGCTGCGCTCCCTGGGCGCCAGCGCCATGCTGACCTCGGACCTCGTGGCCAACGTGATCGTTGCGGCGTTCTTCCTGACCATGCTGCAGCGGCTCGGCGGAGCCGGCACCTTCGCCGTGTTCGGTGCGCTGGCCATCGCCGGCTTCGTCTTCGTCCACCGTCTCGCCCCCGAAACCAAGGGCCGGAACCTCGAGGAAATCCGCCACTACTGGGAGAACGGCGCCCGCTGGCCGGAAGCCACCGGCAGCAACAGCAAGCCGGCGGCCAAGTGATGCAGCGCGTCCCCGGCCCCAGCCGTGTCCTTGGCCTGGATATCGGCGGCTCCAAGACCCACGCCATCCTGGCGGAAGCTGAAGGGAAGGGCGGCACCGCCGCACCAGCCCGGAAGCTCGCCGAGTGCACGGCGGGCAGTGCGAACATTGCCTCCGTTGGCGCGGACGAAGCCGCCTCGGCGCTGGACGACCTCGCCGCGCAGCTCGGCATCGCCGATCACGCAGGCCACGGAATAGACACCGTGTTTGCCGGTGCCGCGGGGGCGGACACGCCGGCGGCCCGGGAACGCCTGACCGGCCTGCTCTCCCGCAGGTTCCCGGGAGCCCGGATCCATGTGGACCACGACACCCGCATCATCCTCGCCGCCGGCGGCCACACAGCAGGCACCGTCCTCATCTCCGGCACCGGCTCCGCCGCGTGGGCGAAGGCCGGCGACGGCCGGGAAGCCCGGGCCGGCGGCTGGGGCTACCTGCTCGGCGATGAAGGCAGCGGCTACGCCGTGGCCCGCAGCGCTGTCCGCAACGCACTGCAGGAGTCCGACGACGGCCTGCCCGCCGGGCCGTTGACCGCCGAACTGCTGGTGCAGACGGGAGCCGCGGAACCCGGTGACCTGCTGGACCTGTTCTACCGCCGGCCGGAGCGCCGGTTCTGGGCCGGACTGGCAGGCACCGTGTTCGCCCTCGCCGCCTCGGACGCCGCGAGCGCAGCCATCGCCGGGGACGCGGCACGGCACCTCGCGGGCCTGGCCCTGACGGTGAACCGGCGGCTGGGCACCATTGCCGAAGGTGCTCCGGTCCTGCTTGCCGGCGGGATGCTGGTGAACCAGCCGTCGCTGGCCACCGGGGTGCGGGAGCTGCTGGCGGCCGGCGGCCTCGCCGACGTCCGCGTGCTGGACCGCGCGCCCGCCTGGGGCGCCGTGGAGCTGGCCAGCCAGCTAGCGGGTGTGCCACACCGGCCCGCCACCACAATCCCCGCCTGATTCCCTCGCTGTCCCTCATCCCTAAGCCCCTCCCATCCCCGTCAATCCCACCAAGGAGACCCATGACCGTCCCAAACGTCGCCGCCGCCACGCCCACGCCCGCCGGCTCGCCGCTGGTTGAACCGCCGCTTCCCGGTTCCCTGATGGCCGCCGAAATCCTGGAGCAGCCGGAAGCTCTCGCCCGGCAGCTTGAACACGGGCGTCCCGCCATCACCCGCCTGGCCGCCACCCTCCGGGACGCCGACATCAGGTACGTCCTTTTGGCCGCGCGCGGCACCAGCGACCACGCCGCGCTGTATGCGAAGTACCTCATCGAGACGGTGCTGGGGCTGCCGGCCGGGCTGGCGTCGCCGTCGAGCCTCACCGTCTATGGAGCGGAACCGAAGATGGACGGGGTGCTGTGGCTGGCGGTCAGCCAGTCCGGCGGCTCCCCCGACCTGGTGGACTCCACCGCCGCAGCCGCGCGGGGCGGCGCCCTCACCGTGGCAGTGACGAACGCCCCGTCCTCGCCGCTGGCCATTGCCGCGCGGCACCACCTGGACATCCTGGCCGGGCCGGAGCGGGCCGTGGCCGCAACGAAGAGCTACACGTCCCAGCTGCTGGCGCTGTGGCAGCTGATCGACGCCTGGGCCGGAGGAAACGGCGCCGAAGCCGCGGATCTGCCGCGTCTCGCCGCCGATGTCCTCGCCCGGCCGGAGATACTGGAGGTTGCAGACCGCTACCGCTTCGTGAACCACATCATCACCACGGGACGCGGCTTCTCCTACCCCACCGCACGGGAGGCGGCACTGAAACTGATGGAAACGTCCTACCTGGCGGCACACGCCTTCTCCGGCGCTGATCTGCTGCACGGGCCCTTCGCCATGATCGACGCCGACCGGCCCGTCATCGCCGTCGCCTCACCCGGCGCCGGCGGCCGTGCCCTGTATCCGGTGCTGGACCGCCTGGCCGAACGGGGCGCGGACGTCTGCCTGGTGGGCGACCCCGGGGCTGCCCGCCCGCTGAACCACGTGGTACCGCTGCCGGCCGTCCACGAGCAGCTCTCCCCGATCCTGGAAATCATGCCGCTGCAGCGGCTGGCGCACGCGATGGCCGCTGCACGCCACCGGGACCCGGACGCTCCCCGCGGCCTGCGCAAGATCACGGAAACCTGGTGAGTCCCACGCTCATTTCTGCTTCCCGGGTCGTCCTGCCGGACACCGTGCTGGAGCCCGGCTGGGTGGAGACCGACGGGCCCCTCATCCTTGCGGCCGGATCCGGGCTGCCTGCCAGGGAGCCGGACTTTAGCTTTGCGGAGGGCACCCTCGCGCCGGGTTTCGTGGACGCCCACATCCACGGCGGCGGCGGGGTCAGCTTCAACGACGCCGACCCCGCCGCCGCCGCGGTCCGGATCGCCGAGGTGCACCGCTCGCACGGCACCACAACGCTGATGGCAAGCCTGGTCACCGCCCCGCTCACCCAGCTTGAGAAGGCGGTGGCAGCGCTGGCGGCCCTGGTGCAGGAGGGCGTTCTGGCCGGGATCCATCTGGAGGGGCCGTGGCTCAGCCCCGACCACCGGGGCGCCCATGCGGAAGAACTTCTGCTTGCCCCGGAACCTGCGGCCGTCGACCGGCTGATGCTGGCCGGCCGGGGCACCGTCCGGATGGTCACGATCGCCCCTGAACTGGAAGGGGGCCTGGCCGCCATCCGGCAGATCACCAGCTACGGCGCCGTCGCAGCCATCGGCCACACCGGCGCCGGCTACGACCTGGCCCGGGAAGCAATCGCGGCCGGGGCCACCGCCGGAACGCACGTATTCAACGCGATGCGGCCGCTGCACCACCGGGAACCCGGCCCCGCGCTGGCGCTGCTGGAGGACCCCGCCGTTTTCGCCGAGGTGATAGCCGACGGCGTCCACCTCCACCCGTCGCTGGTCCGCTTCATCTTGTCCAGCCCGGCGCGGGCCGTTTTCGTCACCGACGCCATGGCGGCAGCCTGTGCTGCGGAAGGCACGTACCAGCTCGGCGGGCTGGACGTCAGGGTGGCCGACGGCGAGGCACGCCTTGTCAGTGACGGCACCATCGCCGGCAGCATCCTCACGCTGGACGCCGCCGTCCGGCACGCCGTCCTTGACGCCGGAATCCCGCTTGCCGACGCCGTCCGGGCAGCAAGCCAGAACCCGGCGGACATGCTGGGGCTGCGCGGCGTCGGCCGGATCGAGGCCGGGCGGCAGGCGGATTTGGTGGTGCTCGCACCGGATCTTGGGGTGGCTGCGGTGATGAAGGCGGGCCGCTGGCTGAACCCCGGCGGCTGAGCCTGGCCGGCTCCGCTGTCTGAGGTTGCCGAAAGTCCTGACGTCACACAACAGTCCTGACGTCACACAAGGCGACGGCATCCGGATCCGGACATGCAACGCCCTACCCTTAACAGGTGACATTGACTAAGATCCGCACCGCCGCCGCGAGCTCCCTCGCCGCCGCAGGCCTCCTGTTCACCCTCGCCGCCTGTTCCACGCCGGCAGCCACCCAGCCCACCGCGTCTGCCCCGGCGTCTACGGCAACGGCTTCATCCAGCGCCGCCCCCGGTCCCTGCGCCGGTGTGAAGGTGATCGTCGATTCGGGCGCCCTGAAGCAGGCTGCCGCCGATAAGTCGGTTTGCGTGCCCGTGGATGCAGCGACTCCCGCTTCCAAGGTGCTCGAAAAGGCAGAGGTGAAGACCGAGGGAACCACCCAATACCCCAACGAACTTGTGTGCCGCGTGAACGGTGTGCCCGCCGCAGACTTCGACATCGCCCACAAGGGCGGCACGTACCGGGAAGAATGCAAGAGCATGCCCGCCGCCTTCGCTTACTGGTCGCTCTGGGTCAAGCCGGCCTCCGGTGACTGGGCATACGCGCAGGAAGGCCTCGCCACACTGAAGGTCAGCCCGGGACAGAGCCTCGAGCTGCTGTACACGGTCGACGGCGCACCGGCCACACCCGCGGCATGACGTTTCGGCCCGCGCCGGTACGCGCAGCGGCGGCTCTGGCCGTCGTCTTCATCGCGGCGCGGGTCATCTACCGCATCCTCTTCAACGGGGCGGGCATAGGCGGGCCGGTTCTGCTCAACCTGCCGCCGGTTCGGCCGGCTGCCCCGTACGCCCACGTGGTGATACTCGGTCCGGTAACGGCGCCCGGCCTGTGGGAAGCGGTCCTGTCCGCCCTGCCGATTGCCGGGATGTTCCTGGCCTTCGGCCTGCTCAACGCCTGGGTGGATGTGGCCCGCGGCTTCGTGCATCTGGCCCGCGGCGGGCCCCTGCAGGGCCTGGCCCGGACGCTAGTGGTGGCCTGGGCGGCACTCCCGGCGCTCTCCGACGCCGTGGCCTCCGTACGCCTGGCTTGCCGGCTGCGCGGCGAACGCTTCGGACCCCGTGCGCTCGTTCCCGTGCTCGAGCGTACCCTCGAACACGCCAGCCGGGTTGCCGCGGCCCTGGAGCTGCGAGGCTTCGGGAGCCGGGCAGCACACCTGACCGGCTCTGGCAGCGAAGCACCGCTCCTCGTCCGGGACGCGCTGTTCCGCATTGGTGACGCGCAGGTGCGCGTCACCGGTTTCACGCCGTCGAGCGGGTCAATGACGGTCATTACCGGGCCGACGGGGTCCGGCAAGTCCACCGTCCTGCGGGGTATCGCCGGCCTGCTCTCACACGTTGACGGCGGCGAGATTTCCGGCACTGTGCGCGTCGCCGGAACGGACCGTTCCACCACGCCGCCGCGCGATACCGCCCGCCTTATCGGCGTCGTGCTGCAGAATCCCCGTGCCGCATTCGCCACCACCCGTGTCCGGGACGAAATCGCCCTCGCACTTGAGCTGCGCGGCGTGGCATCCGGTCCCGCCAAGGCCCGCGTTCTGGAGGTGGCGGAACGTGTGGGAGTGTCGGCACTGCTGGAACGGAATGTCAGCACCCTCTCTGCGGGTGAGGCAACGCTGGTAGCCATCGCCGCCGCCGTGGTGGAGCATCCGGCTCTCCTCCTGGTTGACGAGCCCCTGGCCGACCTTGACACCGCAGCCCGCAAACGCGTCATCGCCGTGCTCAGCGCCCTCGCCCGCGATGCCGGTGTCTGCGTCATCGTGGCGGAGCACCGCGCGGAGCCGTTGGTTCCGGTTGCCGACTCGTGGTGGACCATCAACGACGGCGCCCTGGTGCCGGGTGCTGCGCCATCCGCGCCGGCGGCCCCTGCCGGTGCCCGTCCAACGCCGGCACATTCCGCAGGACACCTGGAGCAGGCAGAACACCTGGAGCACTTGGGTCACACGGAGGACACGCCGGTACTGACGGCAACAAATCTCTCCGTACACCGCAAAGGCACGGCGCTCGTGCGCGACGCATCCCTGACCCTGCACAGCGGCGAAGTGGTGGCCCTGGTGGGGCCGAACGGTGCCGGAAAGTCGTCCCTTCTGGTGGCGCTCGCCCTCGGTGAAGGCACACGCGGTGAAGGCACGGTTGGTGAATTCGCGGTCGACGGCGGCCGCGTCGCCCTCGTCCCGGACGCCTCGGACGACCTCTTCACGAGGGATACCGTGGCGGCGGAGCTCCGCGCGGCAGAGCGGCGCCTGGCGCGCAGAAAGAGCGTCGGACAGCCTGTGCCCGGCGCCGCGGTGTCACGCCTTGCCCTTCTTCGGGGAGACGCGGGGATGCCCATTGGACACGAGCATCCCCGGGACCTCTCTGCAGGAGAGCGCAGGATCCTTGCCATCGCGCTGCAGACCATGGACCACCCCCAGGTACTCCTGATCGATGAGCCCACCCGCGGGCTCGATCCCGCGGCGCGGAGAGCGGTCTCGGCGGCACTGCGGGCCGCCGCGGACGCCGGCGCAGCCGTCCTGATCGCCACCCACGACCTCGACTTTGCCAACGGCCTCGGCGCCCGGATCCTGCCGATGCGTGACGGCGTCGTACCCCCATCCGGGACAGAAGGCGTCCCGGCAGGTGACGCCACCGCACCATCCGAAGCCACAGCACCATCCGAAGCAGCACCCCACTTCGAAACAGCGCAGGCCATCGCAGCGCAGGGCATCGCCGTGCAGCCCATTGCGGCGCAACCCGTCTCGTCGCCAGGGTTCCTCAACCGGCGGACAGACATCCCGGCTGCCAGGAAACCCCGCCGCATCAGGATGCCGCGGGGCGTCGAGCTCGCAGTTCTCGCAGCAGCAAACCTCCTGGCGCTCGGCGCCTTCTGCTGGCCGCTGCTCGCCGCGGCCCTCCCGGAGGATGCCGCCGCGGCCCTCCCTTACGCGGCCTTGGCCATTGCTCCGCTCGCCGCCGTTGCCATCGTTGTGTCCCTCGACGGATCGGTCCGCTCCGCACACACGGTGGCGTTACTCGGCGTCCTGGCCGCGGTAGGTTCGGCGGTGCGGGTGGCCAGCACCGGCGTCGGGGGCGTGGAGGCGGTCTTTATCCTGCTGATCCTGGCCGGCCGGGCCTTCGGCGCCCGTTTCGGCATGCTCCTGGGGGCCGCCACCATCGCCGTTTCAAGCGCTTTGTGGGGTGGCATCGGGCCGTGGACGCCGTTCCAGATCTTCGCCTGTGCATGGGTGGGTGCCGGGGCCGGCCTGCTCCCGCGCCGCCTGCGCGGCAAAGCCGAGCTGTGGATGCTGTGCGGCTACGGCGTCCTGGCGTCCTACGTCTTCGGCCTGCTGACCAATCTGTGGTTTTGGCCGTTCGCCGTGGGCGCCGGCACCGGCATCTCCTACGTGCCCGGCGCGCCGCTGGGCACCAATCTCAGCAGCTTCCTGCTTTACTCGCTGGTGACCTCGACGGCGGGTTGGGACACCCTGCGCGGCATCACCACGGTCGTCGGAATCGCTGTGGTGGGGCGGGCCATTCTCGCCGCACTACGGCGGGTGAAGCCGGTTTCGAGCGCGGGCGGGCAGGCCGCGCAGGCCCAACCCGCCCAGGCTCCTTCCGCCCCGGCCGGAGACCGGCACCAACTCACACCTTGAAGTACTTCGCCTCCGGGTGGTGGAACACGAACGCGTCGGTGGACTGTTCGGGGTGCAGCATCAGCTCATCGCTCAGGACCACGCCCATCCGCTCCGGATGCAGCAGCTCCACCACCTTGCGGCGGTCCTCCATGTCCGGGCACGCGGGGTATCCGAGCGAGAAGCGCGCTCCGCGGTAGTCGAGCTTGAACAGGCCGGCCTTGTCCTTCGGCTCCTCGGCCGCGAAACCCAGCTCCGAGCGGATGCGCGCATGCCAGAACTCCGCGAGCGCCTCCGTGAGCTGCATGACCAGGCCGTTGAGCTCGTAGTAGTCGCGGTAGTGGTCGCCGGCGAAGAGCTTGGCAGTCACCTCGTCGACATTGCCGCCAGCGGTGACCAGCTGCACCGGCAGGACGTCGATCTGTCCCGAGTCGCGCGAGCGCACGAAGTCGGCGAGGCACAGGTGCCGGTCGCGGCGCTGGCGCGGGAAGTCGAACCGCAGCCGCTCCGTGCCGAGCGGACAGCCTGATCCGCCGTCGGGGGCGAGCAGGCCAGGGGTGCCGAGGACGCCGTCGCGGTCCTCTCCGTGGTGCAGCACCACCACCTGTTCCCCCTCGGAGACCACCGGGAAATAGCCGTACGCGACGGACGCGTCGAGCATCCCCTCGGCCAGGATGCGGTCCATCCAGTACCGCAGGCGCGGCCGGCCCTCGCGTTCCACCAGTTCCTCATACGAGGCGCCGTCCTCGCCGCGGCCGGGCTTGAGCCCCCACTGCCCCATGAAGGTGGCGCGTTCGTCGAGGAAGGCCGCGAAGTCGTGGAGTGCGACGCCGCGCACGATGCGCGTGCCCCAGAACGGCGGTGAAGGCACGTGGTTGTCAGCGGCGACGTCGGACCGGCCGGGCATTGCCTCCGGCTCCGTCAGGGTGAGCTTGGCGCCCCTCTGGTGTTTCCGCTTCTTCAGCGCGGGCAGGCCGACCTCCGCGGGGTCAGCGCCACGGGCCACCTGGACCAGGGGCTCCATGAGGTCCAGGCCCTCGAAGGCGTCCTTCGCGTAGCGGACCTCGCCCTCAAACTGCCCCGCCAGGTCCTGCTCCACGTAGGCGCGGGTCAGGGCTGCACCACCCAGGATGACCGGCCACCGCTTCGCGAGCCCGCGGGACTGCAGTTCCGCGAGATTTTCCTTCATCACCACGGTGGACTTCACCAGCAGGCCGGACATGCCGATCACGTCGGCGTCGTGTTCCTCGGCCGCGGCGATGATGTCGGCGATCGGCTGCTTGATCCCGAGGTTGATCACCTTGTAGCCGTTGTTGGTGAGGATGATGTCCACCAGGTTCTTGCCGATGTCGTGCACATCGCCGCGCACGGTGGCGATGACCATGGTGCCTTTGCCCGATGCATCCGACTTCTCCATGTGCGGCTCCAGCAGAGCGACCGCGGTCTTCATCACCTCGGCGGACTGCAGCACGAACGGCAGCTGCATCTCGCCGGCGCCGAAGCGCTCGCCCACCACCTTCATGCCCTCGAGCAGGTAGTCGTTGATGATGCCGAGCGGGGTCATGCCCTCGGCGCGGGCCAGGTCGAGGTCCTCTTCAAGGCCCTTGCCTTCGCCGTCGATGATGCGCCGCTCCAGGCGTTCGCCGGTGGGAAGCGCCGCAAGTTCCGCGGCGCGCTGGTCCTTCAGCGCTGCGGTGTCGACGCCGGCGAACAGGTCCAGCATGCTGGCCAGCGGGTCGTACGTCAGGTTGCCGTCGGCGTCGTATTCGCGGCGGTCCCAGACGAGGTCCAGGGCCACCTTGCGCTGGTCCTCCGGCAGTGACGCGAGCGGCACGATTTTGGCCGCGTCGATGATGCCGCTGGTCAGGCCCGCCTGGACGGCCTCGTGCAGGAACACCGAGTTCAGCACGACGCGCGCTGCCGGGTTCAGGCCAAAGGACACGTTGGAGACGCCGAGGGTGGTTTGGATGCCGGGGTACTTCGTGGTGATCTGGCGGATGGCTTCGATCGTTTCGATGGCGTCCCGGCGGGTCTCCTCCTGGCCGGTGGCGATGGGGAAGGTCAGGCAGTCGACGATGATGTCTTCGACGCGCATCCCCCAATCGTTCACCAGGGCGTCGACGAGCCGCGAGGCGATAGCCACCTTGCCCTCGGTGGTGCGCGCCTGGCCGTGTTCGTCGATGGTCAGGGCGATCACGGCGGTGCCGTGTTCCTTCACGAGCGGCATGATGCGCGCGAAGCGGCTGTCCGGGCCGTCGCCGTCCTCGTAGTTGACGGAGTTGATGACCGGACGCCCGCCGATGTGTTCGAGGCCAGCCTGCAGCACCTGGGGTTCGGTGGAGTCGATGACAAGCGGGAGCGTGGAGGCCGATGCGAAACGTGAGACGACCTCCTTGATGTCGGCCACGCCGTCGCGCCCCACATAGTCAATGCACACATCGAGCAGGTGCGCTCCATCACGGACCTGCTCGCGCGCGATGTCGACGCAGTCGTCCCAACGCTCGTCGAGCATGGCCTGCCGGAACGCCTTCGAACCGTTCGCGTTGGTGCGCTCACCGATGGCGAGGTACGCAGATTCCTGGTCGAAATTCACATGATGGTAGAGGGAAGCGATGCCGGCTTCACGCTCGGTGGGGAGGCGTTCGCCGTCGGCGCCCCTCCCGCCGCTGGTGACGGCGGCGCTCGCGCGGAAGGGGGCAAGACGCTCGACGACGGCGGCCATGTGCTCCGGCGTCGTGCCGCAACATCCGCCCACCAGGCCCAGGCCGAATTCCCGCACGAACTGCTCGTGCGCGGTGGCGAGTTCGGAGGGCGACAGCGGATAGTGCGCGCCGTCCGCGGTAAGGATTGGCAGGCCGGCGTTGGGCATGCAGGCGATGGCCACGGTGGACTGCTTGGACAGGTGGCGCAGGTGCTCGCTCATCTCGTCCGGCCCGGTGGCGCAGTTCAGGCCGATGGCGTCGACGCCGAGCGGCTCGAGCGCGGTGAGCGCCGCGCCGATCTCGGACCCCATCAGCATGGTTCCGGTGGTTTCGACGGTCACCTCGACGAAGATCGGAAGGCGGACGCCGCGGGCCACGATCGCCTGCTTGCAGCCGTTGACCGCGGCCTTGGTCTGCAGGAGGTCCTGGCTGGTCTCGATGAGGAATGCGTCCGCTCCCCCGTCGATGAGGCCCTCGGCCTGCAGGGCGAAGGTCTGCTTGAGGTAGTCGTAGCTGGTGTGCCCGAGGCTGGGGAGCTTGGTGCCCGGACCCATCGAGCCCAAGACCCACCGCATCCGTCCGTCTGCTTTTTCTGCCGCCTCGGCGCGGTCCCGGGCGATCTCCGCACCCTTCCGGGCGAGCTCCTCGATCCGGTCGTCGATGCCGTAATCGGAGAGATTTGACCAGTTCGCACCGAAGGTGTTTGTCTCGACCGCATCGATGCCCACCGCGAAGTACGCGTCATGAATGTCCGCGAGGACATCCGGGCGGGTGACGTTGAGGATCTCGTTGCAGCCTTCCAGCCCCTGGAAGTCGGCCTCGAGCGACAGCTCCCTGCCCTGCAGCATGGTGCCCATCGCCCCATCGGCAATGACGACCCGGTGGTTCACCGCATCCAGCAGCTCCTGCGAACGGGCTGGGCGGGGTACGGACTCAATATCAAGCGCAAAACGAGGCATGTGACCAGATTACGGGCGGGGCCGAAACATTGCGCCGTTTTTCCCTGTGCTACGGCGGCTGTGAACATACAGATGCCCGCTGGGCATGTCCCACAAGTGCATGCCCCGCCTAGAGACCGATCGCGGGGGTGGCCCTGACGGCGTTAACAGCCCTGTCCGCGATAACTTGGGCGTCGCTTCCGGAATCGAGGATCGTATTGCGGGCTGATTCGGAATCAACCATGACGGCCGTTACGGCGAGGCCGTCCGAAGCCTCGGTCGTCAACAGAGCGTCCACCTGTGCCGAGAAGCAGGAGTCACTTGACTTGGAGTGAACGTCCTTCGCCACCACGTGGTTGTTGGAGGCGAAGTTGCCCGCCCCCGCCAGCAGCCGGATGATGACAGGCGTCGCACCTGCCGGCCGGATGCTCTGTGAGTCGATGATCTGGGAGAAGTGGTTGCCGATGACAGAGTTGTTGCTGCCGCTGACACAGAGAAGTCCGTCGAGGTCGTCCAGTCCATTATCGACTCCCAGGAAGGGCGTCCAGGGCTCATGGTCACGCAGGAAGTGGTTCGTGGCCACGAGGTTTTCCGAACTGTCCGCGGCGAGAATCAGCATCCCGGGATAGAACGAATGCAAACGGTTGTTGGTGACGGTTGAACGCGTGACGCCTTTGAAATGGACGCTGCTCGCACCCCGCGGGAAGACGTTGTTCGCGGTGATCAGGAGCCCGCCATGATTCTCGGCGTAGATCGAGTGGCCCTTGAAGCCTGCTCCGACCAGGTTGTCGGTGACCTTTGATGCCTGGCCCCACCCGCGCAGCTCGATGCAGCTTCCGCATTCGGCGATGAAGTTGTCGTGAACGGAAAGCGCGTCCGCGTTGTAGATGGTGAGGGCGTTTTCGAGGTAGACGAACCCCATGCCGGTGACGCGGAATGAGTCATTGGCGTTCGCTACATAGATACCGGTCTTGCCGTTGACGTAGGTGTTCTCCGGTGGCATCCCCGAGCCATCCGAATTAAAGTGCAACCCGTCGATGCAGAAGTTGGAGAACTCGACCGAGCTGATCCGCGGGCTCCCGCTGCGCGCAACGTAAAAGGCGGCTCCCTTGGATTCCTCCCCGTCTCCGCCGAGGGGAATGTCGACGATTATGCGGCTCCCTCCGGGCCACAGCTCATGCAAGTCGGGCCATTCGTCTTCCGGTTCGTTGAACCGGATGCTCGACGACGTAAAGCCATGTCCCGAGCCATGGATCCTGAGGAAGCTGATGTCGATCACCACCTGCGTACGAAGGTGGTAGTCGCCGGGCGGAATGTAGATCACCGCTCCTGGCTTTCCTCCGTTGTCCACATCCGTTTCGGTCTGCCGGTCCTTGATGTCAGCGATGATGCTGTTGATTACTTCACCGACATCCTTGGACGGATTGCCGACGGGCCACGTTGTCACGTCGTAGCAGTTGTTGCTTGACACAGGTTCCTCCCTTTGTGTTGGGGTGTTGGGGGTTAGGTGAGTGTTGAGACCGCGAGCTTCAAAATTGTTGCTGAGCCCCCCTCAGCCGTCAGCCAGTTCTCCGGGTTTTCGGTTTCGGGGAAGATGAGATCAGTCAGGACCACCTTGCCGCCCTGGGCGAATACTTCAACCGAGCAGTGGTCCACGACGATGAGCAATTTGAGCACACCGTTTTCAAGGTCAACCGGCGCTGACTCGGCCGAAGCGAATTTTCCGTGGAAGCTGGTGTTTCCTGATTGTCTGCGGTCAAGGAGGAGTCGGGCGCTGGACATGGTGTAGCTAAGAATGGTGCCCTGGCTACGGTCGCTGCTTCCGAGGAGCAGGAAATCAAGACGTTCGGCGCTTCCGGGCAGTATCTCCGCCTCGATGATCTGGGCGCTGCCGGGTACCGCATCCGGCAGTCGGAGGGCTGAATTGCGCAGCTCAAAGGTGCCGGCTTTCATTTGGTCCTTGGCAGTAGGCACTTCGTCTCCTGCGCTAAGGCCGGCCAGGACCGGTTGCTGGATCAGACGGGCGGAGCCGTTGACTGCGGTGAGGCGCACTTCGCGGGCGAGGGTCATCGAGGACCGCCAGGGAGCGGTCGGCAGCTCGTTGGCGTAGTCCCAATTGTTCATCCAGCCGATGATGATGCGCCGGCCATCCGGGGCGTTGCTAAAGGACACGGATGCGTAGCAGTCGCGTCCCCAGTCCAGCCACAGGCATTCCTGCAAGGCTGCAGCGCCCGCTTTGGGGTCGGGGAGGGAGGCCAGTCCGGCCGGCGCCGCGAGTGAACCGGCGTCCGGGAGGAACCGGACGCCGTCGAAGTGCCCGGTGAAGTACTGGCCTCCGGAACCTCCTGCCACTGCGCCGGGGTTGACGTTTACGATCAGTACCCACTTGATGTTGTCCGGGTCCCCGTCCACCGCCAGGGGAAAGAGATCGGGGCACTCCCATTCGCCGGCGTCGGCGTTGGCCGGGCCGAAGTCGCTCAGAAAGTGCCAGGATTTGAGGTCTTCCGAACGGTAGAAGACCACCTTCTGGTGCTGCGCTTCGACGGCGACCATGACCCAGCAGGCACCTTGGTCACCTTGATAGCGGAAGACTTTGGGATCGCGGAAGTTCGCGGAGTTTCTGGTGAGGACAGGGTTTTCCTCGTATTTTCGCCACGTCATCCCTGCGTCGATGCTGTAAGCCAGGGACTGGGCCTGCGTGCCGCTGTGTTCGGACGCGGCTTTGTAGGCACTCGTGTAGATGGCTACGAGGGCCGGTGCGTCCGCCGTGCTGAAACCGGACGTGTTGCCGTGGTCGACGACGACACTCCCTGAGAAGATGTCCTCCGTCTCGTCGCAGGCAATCGCAACAGGGTGTTCCGTCCAGTGCAGCAAATCACGGGAGGTGGCGTGGCCCCAGGACATGTTGCCCCAGACGTTGCCGTACGGGTTGTTCTGAAAGAAGAGGTGGTACAGGCCGTCGTGGAAAACCAGGCCATTTGGGTCGTTCAGCCAGGTATCCCTTGCCGTGAAGTGGATGGCGGGCCGGAACCTGGAGCTTCCGGCCTGGGCTGTTTCCGGGCGTGCGGCGTCAAGGCAACTGGACATGTTTGGCGTTCCTCGTGGAAGTGGAAAGGGCTGGCTGCCTATGGCCGCGGAGCCGCGATGGACTCGCGGCGCACCAGGGGGCAACTCAGAATGGTCGGGTGTAGTGCCATGAGGGCAAGGTCGGTCTTTCCCTCGACGGCGTCAATCAGGTGCTCGGTGGCCCAGGCACCCATCTCGTAGTGGGGCAGGGCCACGGTGGTGAGGCCCGGGTAGAGGTTGGCGGCGATCAGTTCCTGGTCATCGAAGCCGACGACCGAAAGGTCACCGGGGATGCTGAGTCCCAGCTCCGCAGCGGCGCGGTAGGCTCCCATCGCCATCCGGTCGTTGTAGCAGAACAAGCCCGTGGGCGGGTTCTGGCGTGCCAGGATCCGCCGGGCAGCTTCATAGCCGCCTTGCACCTCGGAGGCCTCGGACTCGACAGGTGCCGCGTCGCCGTCGAGCCCTGCCTCAGCCAGCGTGGCCCGGAAGCCTCGGAGCCGCTCACGGGTTGCCGGGACATCATCGGTGTTGTTGATGAAGCCCACCCGGGTGTGGCCCGCTTCGAGGAGCGCGCCCACGGCGGCGCGTGCACCACCTTCTTCGTCCGGGATTACGGCTGTGACGTTTCCGCCGGTGGCCACCGAGTCCACCAGGACGGAGGGCACGCTGCCGAGGTTGGACGGCAGCTCTACGTTGCGGTGGTACATGGTGGCGTAGAGGATTCCATCCACCCTGCGTTCCAGCAGGGCCTCGACGTCGGCCTGCCGGGATTCGAGGCTGGCTGAGCCGGAGGTGTTGATGATCATGAGGTTGTACCCCCGGGCTTTGGCGGCCTCGTCAGCGCCGAGGATGATCCGGCCGGCGTGGGGCGTGGTGGCGATATCCTCGCTGACCAGGCCCAGCATGCCGGTTCTCTGGGTGCGAAGGGCCTGGGCAAGGCGGTTGGGGCCATAGCCCAGTTGCTCCGCGATGCTCCTGACCTTGTCCCTGGTGTCGGGGCTGATTCGTGCGTAGGAAACCTCGTTGAGGACGTGGGAGACAGTTGTCACGGAGACGCCGGCGGCGACGGCCACGTCCTTGATACCGATGTTCTTGTTGCTCATCTGTCTCCCACGTCCTTATGGTCGGTGATGCTTCTTGGGCATCACCAGTAGGCTACTGGTTGTTGATGGTCTAGCCCTTGACGGCGCTAGCCCTTGACAGCCCCAAGCGTCATGCCTGCGACGATCTTGCGCTGTAAGAGAAGGGTGAGGAGGATGACGGGGATGGAGTAGACGGCGGCCAGCGCCGTCATGGATCCCCAGTCCAGGCCGAACTGGGTCTGGAAGTTCGCGATCACCACGGGCGTTGTCTGGGAGCGGATCGCTGTCATCAGGAGTGCGAAGAGGAACTCGTTCCAGGAGGCCAGGAAGGCGAAGATCGCGGTGACGGCGATGCCGCCGGAGACCACCGGGATCACCACCCGCCATAGGGCTCCGAGTCTGCTGCAGCCATCCACAGTCGCAGCTTCCTCCAGGTCTTTCGGCACCGCTTCGAAGAAGCTGGACATCAGCCAGATCGAGAGCGGCAGCGAGATGGTGGTGTGGGCGATGGACAGGGCGATCGGAGTATCTGAAAGACCAACGGCCGCCATCATCGAAGCCAGCGGTATGCCGATCGCCACTGGCGGCACCATGCGGGTGACCAGGGCGGCCATGATGAAGATCCGTCCGCTGAGGGTTTGGTACCGGGTGATGCCGTAGGCCGCCGGTACTGCCAGCACGAGCGAAAGCACGGTGCTGATGATGGCCGTCTGGATGCTGTTGATGAAGGAGGCGAGGACTCCGTTGCGGCCCAGCGCGTTGGTGTAGTTCTCCAGCGTCCACTCCCGGGGAAGGATGGTGGGTGGCACCGCGATGGTGTCGATCGGGGTCTTGAAGGAAGTGAAGAGCAGGTACAGGAACGGGAAACCATAAAGCACCATGGCGGCCGCGAGGAGAACCCAGAGCAGGGTTCTGGTGCTCCGCCGGCCCGCTTCCAGGCCTTCACGGTTGACGCCCCGGCGCCTATAGGGGCGCGTGGCTGTGATTGCGGCAGGTTCCGCGTGCACTTCGGCCGGCGCCCCGCCGTCGTTCGTTATTCGTTCAGCGACGCGCATCAGTTGTCCTTTCCTGGCCGCCAGATGGTGGACACCGCGACGAACGCGACGGCGAGCATGGCAAGCAGGTAGAGAGTTCCCATGGCGCTAGCCAGTCCGGGGTCACCGAATCGGATCATGGTCCGGTAGATCAGCAGGCTCATGGTTTCCGAGGCGGACTGTGGGCCGCCGTTGGTTTGGATGAGGATGGTGTCGAACGCGCGGGCCGCATCGATGCCGCGGACCACCAGTGCCACGGCGATGACCGGCCGCAGGAGGGGCAGGATGATGCGGAACAGCATCGCCGGTGCGCGTGCGCCGTCCAGGCGTGCTGCTTCGATCAGGTCCCCGGGGATATTCTGCAGCCCGGCGAAGAGCACCAGGCACATGAACGAAGTGGTCAGCCAGATGTCAGGAATGGCCACGGAAAAGAGAACAATATCCGGGTCAGAGAGCCAGCCAATCTGGTTGGGGTTGGACAGGATGCCGGCCTGGTGCAGGAGGGTTCCGATGAGGCCGAAGTTGTCGATCATCAGGAACTTCCAGAGGAGACCTGCCACGATCGGCGCGATCATGAGCGGATACATGAAAACGGTCCGCCAGATCTGGGAACTCCGTCCAAGGGTGGTGAACAGCAGAGCCATTCCCAGCCCCAGAGCGAATTCGAGGGTGACCACGACCAGCGTGTAGGCCAGGGTCCGCCATCCGGCACCCATGAAGGCTTCGGAGGCGAAGGCCCGGACGTAGTTATCCAGACCCACAAAGTCTCGGGGGCCGCCGGCGATCGGTGAGATTTTGAAGAAGCTGTCCGCCACGAGGCGGAACAGCGGGAAGGCGACAAATACTGCAAGAAACAGTGCCGCTGGTGTCATCAGGAACAATGCGAAGCGGCGATCGGAGATACGCACGGTTTTCTCTTCCGCTGGTTGGGGACCGTGGCCGGCACCGGACTTAAAGTGCCGTATCGGCAGGTGCCGGCCACGGGGGTCTTACTTGAGGAGGTCCTCGATCTGCTTCTTAGCGTCGGCGAGGAGGATGGCGGAGTCCCCGCCGGCCACAGCCTTCTGCAGCATGGGAACCAGAACCGTGTCCACGATCTGCTGCCATTTCTCGGTTGCCGGCCGGGTGGCCGTGGCTTTCCCGTTGAGGGTTTCGATCAGCGGACCGAAGCTTTCGTAGCCTTCCCTGTCCTGGTACTTCTCAAAAGCTGAGATACGCGAAGCCAGACCGAGGCTGGATTCAATGCCCATGCTGTTGTTGTCATAGGCGCACTTGATGAACTTCTTGGCCGCCTCGGTGTTCTTGGTGGCCTTCGGGACGGTGAGGTACCAGGGTCCCGGGACGCCCCCGATGCCGGCAGATCCGGCGATCATGGGAGCTGCCCCCACTTTGCCGGCCACCGGTGAGTCCTTGGGGATCTGCCGGTAGGCGTGGGCCCAGAAGCGGGTCATGGCGGTCTTGCCCTGGTTGAACAGGTTTTGGGCGGCAGCCCAGTCGACCTGCGCGGCACCGGACGGCGCGGACTTGGTGAGGCTGACGTAGAAGTCCAGGGCCTCCTTGTGCGCGGCGTTGTCGATGACCACGTTGTTGTTTTCGTCCAGGACCATCGGCGAGCCTGCCTGCAGGACGTGGGCAAGCCATTCGGTTTCCACGCCGCCCTTGACGTCGGTGCCGTACATGCCGTCCCTGGTGAAAAATTCGGAGATGTCCTGGTACTGCTTCCACGTGGTGGGTGCGGCGAGTCCGTAGCCGTACTTGGCCTGGAATTCGGCCTTGTTCTTGGCATCCTCAAAGAGGTCTTTACGGTAGAGGATGATTTCGGCGTTGGTCCAGGCGGGCAGGCCGATGAAGTGCCCGTCCACGTTTGCTTCCTTCACAAGGGCGGGGAAGATGTCCTTTTTGGCCTCGTCGGTGAAGATCTCGTCGATGGGCTGGACGGCATCCTTGAAGCTTGGCAGCCAGACCGAGTCCAGGGCTGCGACGTCGAAGGAAACGTTGCCGGAGGAGAACTCGCTGGAGAGCCGGTTGAACATGCCGTCGTACGGCAGTTCCACGAAGTTCACATCGACTCCGGCATCCTTTTTGCACTGTTCGGCGACGCCCGTCAGCTCGGCGTGGCCGCCTGCCTCCACCAGGACGTTGACGGTGCTGGTGCCGGCGCTACCCGTCGCGGACGGGCCCCCTGCGCCGCACCCGGTGGCTGCCAGCGCGACGGCGGTGCAGATGCCGCCGATGGTGGCGAACCTGTTGATGGTCTTTCGAGTGGACATCGCTGTCGACTCACTTTCTCTCGAACGGAAATGGCGAGACTGAAGCTGGGGTGAAAAATCGTTTTGCTAAAACGACTTGGCACTCACAGTAGGACCACCCCTCAAGAAGTGTCAAGCGTCACATCGGCCAGTCAGCGGCCCGTTGACGACTGGCAACAAGCCGCCCTAATGTAATACGGAACCGCGGAAGAATCGTTTTGGCATACAAGCGCCGCCAGTCCGCTGCCGAACGTGGGGCGCACCTCTGTGCGCGTCCAGGGCGGCCGGGGCGCATTCGACCCTCACGCGTGTATTCGCGAACATTTCCTTGAAGGCGCCTTTGCTGCCCTATTCCAGGTCGATCGCCACCACGGGGGTCAGACCGAACCCGATGTAGGAGTGCGCGTACTCGGCCGGCTCTTCACTTCTTGGCCCGCGTGGATCCGCAAGGATCCGCGCAGAATCCATGGTGTTCTCCGGGTTCTCGGGTAGGAGGTCGTGCTATTGCCTGACGGTGTCGCGTGGAGCCAGGCTGGCTGCGAGGCCGGAGAGCAGGATGTCCAGGCCCTGGTCCAGCTCGGCCGCCCCGTCGTACTCGGCCAGATCCGGGGCCAGCGCGCGGAGCCGGGGAAACTCCCGCGCGGGAAGACGGTGCAGCCCAAGACGGAGCAGCGCCTCGTTCTCTTCCGGATCGACGATGAACTCCTGCAGCTCATTGAGGATGTGCCCGTACAGGAACCCGTAATAGGCCCGGTACACATGGAGCGAATCGCCGGGTCCGAATCCGGCGTCGATCAGCAGGGACAGGATCTGCTCCAGCGGACGCAGCGTCCCGAGCGGACGCAGGCCCAACGGCGTGGAGAGCGGGCGCGTCACCAGCAGCGGCACGACATTGGGGTGCCGGAGCGCCAGGAGCCGTAAGTCATGTGCTATCCGCCGCAACTGCCCCTGCCAGTCCCGATCCTCGCCGATGATCGCCAGTTCGTCCAGGACAAGCTCGGTCACCCCGTCCAGCAGCGCGGCCCGGTTAGCAGCATACCGGTACAGGCTCATTGGGTCCCGGCCGAGTTCCTGCCCAAGCCGTCGCATTGTCAGAGCGTCCAGCCCCTCGGCGTCCACCAGCTTCAGCGCAGCGGTGAGCACCACGTCCCGGCTGAGCCGCCTCTTCTTGCCAACGGTTGCGTCGGTCAATGCTTTATCCACGGGGGACACGGCTCCTTTGGGCGGCCCAGGGGACCCGCCTTCTGTGCGGTAGGCACGGTTGCTTAATAAGTAGTCTACGCGTAAAGTCTACACCGTAGAGGACTTGTTATCACCGTTTCAGCAAAGAGACCCTGGTTGCATGGCCGTTCCGGCCGCTCACTCCATCCAGGAGTACCCCTGTCCCCCGCTTCGCCGCCCCCGTGCAGGGCGCCGATGCGTAAGCCGCTGCAGCCCGACGGCGGCCCAAAGGCACCCAGCGGAAAAGAGCCATCCATGGCACATTCGCAATACGACCAATTCCTCCAGGAAGCCACCACAGCCGATGACCGGTCGGACTCACCGCTGGGCCGGGACCGCCTCTACGGCCTGTACACCAGCTGGTGCTTCCTCCACCAACTGGCGCCGCGGCCCGAAGGCACCTTCTGGGCAGCCATGAAGAAAAAACACATCCACCCCGGGCAGAACGGCCTGCGCATGACAGGCCCAGCGGCGGCGGACTACATCATGGCCAGCTACCCCGGCCTGGTTTAGCCGGCGTGGACACAGCTGCCAGCACCTACCTGCCTCGGGACGCGCACCAGCCCCGCGGAAACCGGCCATGGTGCGCGGCATGCGACACCGACCGGCACCTCGCGGTCGATTCCATCACCGTCATGGACCGGCAGCGGGAAACCCTCGCCGCCGCCTTCAACTGCGCCAAGTGCGGCGGCTCCCGCGTTCTGGCCACCACCGCAGCCTTCGTCGCAGCAGTCCTGGCCCGCACGCCGGCTACTACCGTGTCCCACCCAAGCCCGCCCCGGCGCAGTCAGCGCCGGTTCCGGCCATTCAAATTCACGAGAAAGAACCTTAGATGACTACCCCCAGCGCTGCCAGCAGCCTCTCCCCCGCCATCGCCGAAGGCAGAAGCATCCACGAGTTCGACCTGTCACCGGCGGGACTCTCCGACGCGCCGGCGAACCAGCAGGACCCCGACAGCCTCGTACACCCCGGCAACAGCTAACTCGCCCCGGGCTCTGTGCGCGCGGCTCAGTCGTCGGCGCTCTGCGTCAGCACCTGGAAGTTGGCACCGATGTTGACTTCCACCTCGGATCCGTCGCTCTTCCGGATCTCCACCTCGTAGGACGAACCCGAGCTGTCACCCCGCTCGACCTCGGTAACCTGCCCGGGACCGACTTTGGCCATTGCGGCGTCGACCGCTTTGTCACGGTCGGCCTGGTTCAGCGGCTGCTGCGTGCCGCCGGTCGTGGTCGTGTCATCGTCGAAGGGGTTGACGGAAGCAGCTGCAACCGATGCGCCTCCCAGCGCCACCGCAGCAACGGCTGCTCCAGTAATCCAGACTGTTCTCTTGCGCACGACAGACTCCTTTCGCATCCTTTTCCAGTGTCCCCCTGCCCAGGGGGCTGGACAAGGCGTTGATCTCAGCAGTCTCGAACAGCGGAACAAAGCCGAAGGAAGCTAGACGCAAGTAGCCCCCGGTCAGCGGGTGCCGCCGTCGTCGTAAGCCTGCCGCGCCAGGCGGGCAAAGTCGGAGATGAGTACCGACGGGTCGTCCTTCCAGTACGCGAGGAACACGGCAATGGGCGGAGCGTCCCGGACAACCTTGTAGACCACGCCGGGCCTCGGGTACTGCGTCGCCGTCGCCTCCGAGGACATCCCCATCGCCTGTCCGGTGGAGATCAGTGTCAGCCAGTCGTCCACTCCCTGAACCGGGCGCAGCGATGCCGGCCGCACCGCCGGGTTCCACAGGTCCACGGTGGTGGTCCCCGTCCGGCTGTCCACCGCAAGCGTCCGCCCCGCAAAGTCTGCCATGCGCAGGAAACGCCGCCGGGCCAGCGGATCTGTGGCCGCCACTGCGGCGTAGCGCCTTTCAGTTCCAAGCAGCGCCTCGTCGAAGCGCGGGTCCCTGAGCTGCTTGCGGACGACGGCGACATCAACAGTTCCGTTGGCCAGGCCGGCAGCCGGCGAATCGGCTTGCACCCAGATCAGCGGGACGGCAGGGTTCGATTCCTCCCAGCGCCGCTGCACGGCAAGTGTCCGGCTGCCCACCGCGGACCACGCGTATCCCACCCTGAGTTCGCCGGGGTCATGGCGCGCCGCCTCTTCCAGCAGGCGGGCTTCATCCAAGACCCTCCGGGCGTGCTCAATGATGCGTTTCCCCGCGGCCGTAGGGGTGACGCTGCGCGTCGTCCGCTGGAAAACGCGCACCCCGAGGGTGCGTTCAAGCGCCGCGACGGACCGCGAGACGCTGGCCTGGGAGGTCCCCAGCGCGATGGCCGCGTCGGTGAATGTCTGAACCTCGGCAACAGCCACGAGGGCCCGAAGATGGCGCAGCTCAAGATTCATACGGCAATCGTATAGAACTGGCAGCCGGAGCATTTATGGGTTTTCGGATCTGCCCGCACACTGTGGAACATGGAGACTTTCGCAGAGCCCGGTACCGGCCGGGGCCGCAGTGAATCAGCCCCAGCCCAGGGCCGGGTCCTGGGCGGTGTCCTGACCATGACGGGCAGTGGAATCAGCAGCCAGGTCGGCGCCGGCATCGGTGCACACGCATTTCCGGCCGTCGGACCCGCCGGCGTCGTGGCCGTGCGGCAGCTCGTCGCGGCCGCGGTGCTGCTGCCTGTGGCCCGGCCGCCCCTTCACCGTTTCACCTGGCGCCAGTGGTGGCCGACGCTCCTCCTGGGTGCTGCCATCGCGCTGATGAACATCTGCCTGTATGTCGCCATCCAGCGGATCGGCCTGGGCCTGGCCGTAACGCTGGAGTTCCTTGGCCCGCTGGCCATTGCCCTGCTGCGCTCAAGGACCCCGCTGGACTTGCTGTGTGCTGCCTGCGCCGGCTGCGGAGTCTACGTTCTGGTGCTGCCCGGTCCCAGCAGCGACTTCGCCGGCATCGGCATTGCCCTGGCCGCGGCCGTATGCTGGGCGGCCTACATTGTCCTGAACAGGATTGCCGGGCAGCGGCTGCCGGGCCTGCAGGCACCGGCGGCCGCCACCGCTGTTTCCCTTGTCTTCTACCTTCCGGTGGCGGCCTGTCTGCTGGCCCAGGGTTCGCTGGCCGGCCCTGCTCTCGGGTACTCGGTCATCGCCGGCGTACTGTGCTCGGTCATCCCCTACGCCGCTGACCTCATCGCGCTGCGGCACATCCGGCCTGGCTTCTTCGGCGTATATATGAGCATCAACCCGCTGCTGGCCGCCCTTTCCGGGACAATCGTGCTGGGCCAGTTCCTCGTGCTGCACGAGTGGCTGGGCATGGCGGTCATCGTTGCCACCAACGTGGCGGCCATAATGCTCGCCGGCCGCCGCACCCGCCGGACTTTGCCGGGAACCCGGGGGTAGCCTTGGGGCAGGAGGGCAACATGGCGGTCAGGAGTGCAGGCCTTCTGCTGTATCGGCAGAACAGCGGGGCGGAAGTGGAAGTGTGGATCGCCCACATGGGCGGGCCCTTCTGGGAGCGCAAGGACGAGCGAGCCTGGTCGATTCCCAAGGGCGAATACCTCGAAGACGAGGATCCACTCGCGGCGGCGCGGCGTGAGTTCGCGGAGGAAATGGGCGTCCCGGCGCCGTCCGCGGACTACGTGCTCCTCGGCACCTTCCGGCAGCCTTCGGGCAAGCTCATCACGGCATTCACGGCCGAGTCCGCCTTCAAGCCCGAGAAAATCCTGAGCAACACGTTCCCGCTGGAGTGGCCCAAGGGCTCGGGGACGGTGCAGCACTTCCCCGAGATCGACCGCGCCGAGTGGATCGGTGAATCCGAGGCCCGCATCAAGCTGGTCAAAGGCCAGCTGCCAATTCTCGACGCACTGCTCGAGCACCTCAGGGCATGACGTCCGTGAGATCCGCGTATTTGCACTTGGCAACAGTCACCATGCAAACCGGCGGCGGCGACGTGCCAGCCCCGGATATCGCCGCCCTGGGCGCCGCGGTCACGCGCGGACTGTGCGGAAGCTGGGACCATCAGCCGCCCTGCCCGCTGGCACCGCACCACACCCGGCCGGAAAGGGACGGGGACACCGTCACACTGCGGATCATCTTCGCCACGGAACCTCCGAATGAGGCCCTGGTCCGCAGCCGCATCGACAGCGCCCTCCGCCAGGGAAGCCTCACCGGGCCGGATGGCCGCACCAGCCGCTGGGTGTACCTCGGCGCCGGCCCGGGCGTGCTCGACCCGGCCGAGGCCGAGCACGCCGGGCGCCTTATAGACTCCTGACGTGCCGTTACCCTGACTGCCCGAGGACCGTCCGGTAGATCCCGGTGTGGTCCAGGTCGCCGTCGCCCGCCTCCACCATGACCTCAAAGGCACCGCGGACGCTGGCAGAGAGCGGCAGTTCCAGCCCGGCGTCCTTGGCGATCTCGGCGACGAAGTTCAGGTCCTTCAGCTGGTTTTTCGCCGAGCCGCCGCCTTCGAAGTCACCGTCGATCCAGCGCTGCCCCTTCTGCCGGAGCACCTCCGAATTCGCCAGTCCGCCGGCCAGAATGGACTGGACCTTCCCAGGGTCAAGCCCGGCGGCAGTGGCCACAGCCATCGCCTCGGCCAGGGCGGTGACCGTGGCGGCCACGACGATCTGGTTGCAGGCCTTGGCCGTGGACCCTGCACCGGCTTCGCCGAACCAGACGACGGTGGAACTGTAGAGCCCGAGGAGCGGCAGGAGCCGCCGCACCGTCCCGCACGGCCCTCCGGCCATGGTGCTCAGCCGGCCTTCCTCGGCTCCGATGGTCCCGCCGCTCAGCGGCGCGTCCACCACCGTCACCCCATGCCGGTTCTTGCAGTCTTCGGCGAACCGGGCCACGGCCACCGGGGAAACCGTGCCATGGATGACCAGGACCGGTTCCGCGATGCCGGCAGCCTTCCATCCGGCCAGCAGTCCGTCCCCTCCGGACAGCAGAGCTGCCACCTGCGGCAGGTCCGGCAGGACGGTCAGAACAACCTCGGCTGCGGCTTCCGCCGGTGTGCCGGCCACCCGTCCCCCGCCAACGGCCTTTGCCTTTTCCGCAGTGCGGTTCCAGAGCGTGAGCGGAACGCCAGCGGCCAGGATGTTCCTGGCGATCGGGGCGCCCATCGGGCCGGTGCCCAGCAGGGCAACGGACTTCAATTCGTTCTGTGTGTCTGTCACTGCTGTGCCTGTCACTGTGCTCACGTGGTTAGAAGGGAATGAGTCCGGCCATGGCGGGCAGGAAGGTACTGAACCACGGAACGGCGGCAAGCACCAGCAGTCCGATGAACACCGCGATGAGGTATGGCCAGAAATGCTTGAGGCTCTTTTCCACGGTCTCGAGTCCGGTTGCGCAGGCAACGTAGAAGCCGACGCCGGCCGGCGGGGCGAAGGAACCGATGCCCATGGAAATGATCAGCACCATGGCGTACTGCACCGGATTGACGCCGAATTCGGTGGCGATGGGCAGAAGCAGCGGCGCGAAGATCAGAACGGCGGGCAGGCCCTCCAGCAGCTGGCCCATGATGATCAGCAGCACGATGGTGAACAGCATGAAGAGCAGGGGCGAGTCGCCCAGGCCGGACATGAGGTCGTGAATCTGCTGGGAGACACCGGCCAGGGCAAGCGTCTGGGCCAGCGGCGACGCGGCGGCGATGATGAACAGAACCATGCCCGCCGTCGTCGTCGTTTCCCGCAGCGTATCGCCCAGCAGCCGCTTGCTGCCGCGCCGGTAGGCGGCGGCAAGGACGAAGGCATAGGCGACGGCGACCGAGGACACCTCGGTGGGGGTGGCGAAGCCGCTCAGGATGCCCACGACCATGCCTACCGGAAGGAGCAGAGTCGGGATGGCGAAGAACGTGGCGGAACCGCGTGCCCGCCAGGTGGCCTTGGGGCTGGCGACGCCGCCCTGCTTCTTGGCGCGGAGGAAGACGAGAGCCATGACCACGAGGGCGAGGAAGGCGGCCGGAACGAAGCCGGCCAGGAACAGTGTGGTGGTGGAAATCGTGGTGATGGAGCCCATGATGAGCAGGACGATGCTGGGCGGGATGGTCTCACCCATGATGGCCGAGGCGGACAGCACGGCGACCACCTCACCGCGCGGGTACTTTCGTTCCTCGAGCATGCCGCGCATGGTGGTGCCTACGGCCGCGACGTCCGCGACCTTGGACCCGGAGATGCCGGAGAAGATGTACATGGTCACTACGACCACCTGGAGCAGACCGCCCCGCAGGTGGCCGATGAGAGCGTCCACCAGCTTGGCGAGCGGCAGGGTCAGACCGGCGGAGTTCATGACGGTTCCGGCGAGGATGAAGAACGGGATGGCCAACAGCACGAAGCCCTTGGCCCCGGAGGCCATGCCGATCGGGATGGCGCTGACCTCGGAAATGCCGCCGAGGTAGAGGTAAATGCCGGAAGCCAGTGCGAGGACGAACGCGATGGGCAGGCCAAGGAACAGCAGGGCGAACAGGGCAACCAGCACCACGCCGAGCAGGAGGTTGGGCGAGGCGTAGTAGAACAGCGGCTGGGACAGGACTACGACGGCGGCCAAGGCTGTCGTGATGCCCGCACCCACCAGGACGGCGCGGCGCGGTTGCCTCCAGAGTTTCAGGACGGCGAACCAGGCGATGAGCACCATGCCCAGCGCGAACGGCAGCGAAACCCAGAAGACCGGCAGCTGGAGGATCGGTGTCTTTTCCTCGAACTGCTGGACGAGGGTGGGAACGAAGAGCGCAAAGGCACCCGCGCTCATGACGAAGACGAGGCAATCGACGAGGGCCGCCAGGTAGGGCTTCCAGTTGGCCGGGAGCCGCATGATCAGCGCCTGGACGGCCATGTGCGCGCCCTTGGGATAGGCGATCGCACCGCCGATGAAGGCGATGGTGAGAAGTGCGATTTCAGACACTTCCTGCGTCCACAGCACGGAATCCCCGGTGACAACCCGGACCGTGATGTTCAGCAGGATAACCACGAGCTCGGCAAGGATGGCCGCGCCGACGGTCCATTCCAATGCCTTGTCCAGCCAGACGGCCCCGCTCCAGCGCGGTGCGACGTGCCCGTGGTGGAGAATCTCTTCCGCATCAGAGGGAAGGACCTCTTCGAGTTCCTTGGGGGCGAGTGTATGTTCCATGTTTTTCCAGACTGTCAACGTTGAGAGCGGGATGCTGAGTGCGGGGATGCTTGCTGAGGGCCGGGGCGCCGGACTGCGCTCCGGCCCTCAAAGGTTCTACTTGGCTGCGGCAATCGCCTGGTCGAAGAATTCCTTGCCGATCAGCTTCGAGAAGTCCGGGTAGAGGCTCTTGGACACGGCCTTGAACTGCTCCAGCCCGGCGGCGGTGGGCTCGTTGGCCTTCATGCCCTTGGCGGTGAGCTCGGCCAGCTGCTTCTCCGACTGCTCGGCGTCGTACTCGGTCTTGAAGGTCGCCGTCTCGGCCGAGGCGTCCGTCAGGATCTTCTTCTGGTCCTCGGTGAGGGAATCCCATTTCTTGGAGGACAGTGCCAGGACCCAGGCATCGTTGATGTGGTGCGTCAGCGATACGTACTTCTGGACCTCGGAGAACTTGTTGGTCCACGGCACCTCGATCGGGTTTTCCTGACCGTCGATGGTTCCGGTCTGCAGGCCGGTGAAGACTTCGGAGAACGCCATGGTGGTGGGGCTCGCGCCCAGCTTTCCGAAGAAGTCCGTCCACAGCGGGTTGCCCGGCACGCGGATCTTCAGGCCCTTCAGGTCCGAGGGCTGCTCGATGGGGCGTTCGGAGTTGGTGATCTGGCGACCGGTCCGGGTGAGGAAGGACAGTGCGACGGTGTTCTTCTCCTTGAGCTTCTCCTTCAGCACATCGCCGGGCTTGCCCGCCAGGAACGCCGCCTCTTCCTTGGTGTCATCGAAGAGGTAAGGGATGCTGATGGCGTTCATCTCGGGCACCACGGACGCGTAAACCGACGTCGACAGGATCAGCGCGTCCAGCGAGCCGCCCTGCAGCCTCGTGACGGCAGCGTTTTGGTCCCCGCTGAAGCTCGTGCCGTTGGGCACCACCGTGACAACCACTGAACCGTTGGAGGTCTTTTTCACCTGGTCGGCGAAGTGCTGGGCGGAGACACCTACCGAGGAGGTCAGCGGGTCCGGAATGGACAGCTGGATTTTGGCCACTGGGGCGCCGCCGCCCGGGGCTCCGGAAGCGCAGCCGGCGAGGAGCGTGGCGGCGAGGGTCGCGGCCAGCACTCCGGTGAGGGCGCGGGTCTTGGTGTTCATGTGGTGCCTTTCTTCATTGGAAGGAGTCTTGTTCCCGGGCACGGGAAGCTTGGGGTCGCACCCGGGAGGTGGGGACGGGCGTGTGAATTAGGAGGTCAGTGCGGCTTCGGCGACGAGCGCTTCGGTTTCGCGGCGCAGCTCGAGGGCCTGGGACAGCGAGTCGTCCATGATGACGTCTTCCCACCGCACTGTGGCACCCTTGGCGATGTCGGCACGCAGCTCGACATGGTGGGCGAGGGCCACCGGCAGGGCGCCGATTTCCACCGAGTGCTTGGCTGAGACGAGCTTGCCCCACACCGTGAAGCCGCCCTCGCCGTCGAGGAATTCGCCGGCCTTGAGGTCCTTCTTGGCGGTGGCAACGACGTCGCCGAAGAAACCGACCGGGGAACCGGTGGCGATGCCGCGAAGGGCTGCGTTGGCTATGGACATGTTCAGTTCGAGGCCCACGTAGTGGTACGGGCGGTACAGGGCTGCGTACTGGCCGGTGGGGTCCGGGTGCCAGGGATATTCGTTGAAGCAGCCGGAGACGTAGCCGTTGGTTGCCTTGACGACGACGAACACGCCTTCCTGGGTGTTGTGGCTGATCCAGCTGCCGTCGCGGTTGACGCTGGACATGACGTCAACGCTTCCCTCGTGCGCCAGGGCACCCCCGACGTCGGCGGGCCGGCAGATGGTGGCGATCTCTTCCACGTCACCCGGTGTGAAGCTCAGGCCGTGGTCGGACGGCGTGAGGCCTGCGCCGTTGGCGACGGCGGCCATTTCGATGGACGCCTTGGTACCGTCACGGAAGGAGGTGTGCATGTACGGGTTGAGCTGGCCGGAGTCGGTGAGCTCCTTGGAGAACTCCCAGTTTTCCCACACGTTGTCCGGGTTCATCTCGTGGTAGTGCTCGAGGTACTTGGCGCCCTTGCCGGCGCAGACCACGTCGAAGCCGCTGGTCCGGGCCCAGTCCACCAGTTCCATGATGAGGGCCGGCTGGTCGCCGTACGCCATGGAATAGACGACGCCGGCCTCCTCCGCACGCTTGGCGAGGGCCGGGCCGGCCAGGGCGTCGGCCTCGACCGTGACCATGATGATGTGCTTCTTCGTTTCGATGGCGCGGAGCGCATGCTTCACGCCGACGATCGGGTTGCCGGTGGCTTCAACGATGACGTCGATGTCGACGTCGAACAGTTCATCCGCGTTGGCCACGATGGCGGTGGAGCGGTTCTCCAGCGCGGTGGCAATGTCCGGAGCGATCTGGTGCTGGGGCCATCCGACCAGCTCGAAGGCACCTTCTGCGCGCTTCACATTGATGTCAGCGATGGCAACAACATGGATGCCGGGGATGTTGTTTGCCTGGGCCAGGTACATGGTGCCGTACCGGCCGGCACCGATGAGTCCGACGCGGATCGGACGGCCCTGGTTCTCGCGGTCGCTAAGAAGCTTGTGAAGGTTCATGGGGATCTCTCTGATTGATGTCTGGCGGAAGAGAGATGGCCGTCCACCGTGCGGTGGAGCAACCTCTTCGTCGCACTGGGCGTGTCCGGATTAGCAGACACTGTGATCTGGGGTACCGGGTGGAACCGGTTCCACTTTTGTACCAGTCAGTGTTAAGCTGTGTCAACAGATGTCGGTGAACCCCACCGGCCACAAGGAGGAGCATTGAAGAAGGCGCCCACTATCCGCGACGTGGCGGCAGCGGCGGGAGTCTCCGTGTCCGTGGTGTCGCGGGTGCTGAACCCGGACTCCGGTCCGGTCGCGCCGGCCAAGCGCGAACAGGTACTGAATGTCATCAGTGAACTCGGGTACCGTCCCCGCGCTGCGGCGCGGGAGCTCAGCGCCGGCCACGCCCTTACCGTCGGCCTGGTGGTCACTGACCTTGCCAACCCATTTTTTGCACAGCTGGCGGACCGCGTGGTGTGGGAGGCCCGCAGCCACGGCGTGCAGGTGGTGGTCATGACCACCCAGGAGGACCCGCACCTTGAGGCCGAATCCCTGGACACCCTTCTTGACCGCTCGGTGGGCGGCGTCATTGCCACGCCAACGGGCGGAAACGTCGAGAAATGGGACCGCCTGCGGGACCTCGGCGTCAACGTGGTTTTCGTTGACCGCGCCATTGCGGAACTTGGCGACGTCGACGTCGTCAGCATCGAAAACTCCGACTCGGGCCGGCGCGCCACCGAACACCTCCTCGCGCTCGGCCACGAGCGGATCGGCCTGATCACCGGACCCGCCAGCACTTCCACAGGGCGTTCACGGATCGGCGGCTACCGGGCCGCCCTCGAAAGCGCTTCAATAAGCCTCGATCCCATGCTGGTCCGGGACGTCCCATTCCGCGGAGACGGCGGAGGAGACGCCGTCGGATCACTTCTGGCGCTCCCGGAGGCCCCCACCGGTCTGATCGTCGCCAACACCGCCCAGGTGCAAAGCTCAGTCAGGCGCCTCGTCCAGATGGGCGTCCGGATCCCCGACGACCTCTCGGTTATCGTCTTTGACGACAATCCGTGGACCGAATTGACCAGCCCGCCGCTCAGCGTGATCCGGCAGCCGATCGGCATGCTGGCCGTGCATTCCCTCGAGCTTGTCCTCGGACGGATGCAGGGCCGGCTCCCCGCCGGCGCCAGGACCATCGAAGTCAAGGCGGATTTCGTGCCGCGCAGCAGCTGCGCTGCACCGGCCCGCCTCGGCGCCAGCAAGTCCGCAACCAGATAAGGAAAAACCATGACAGTAGTTGTCACCGCCATGTTCACGCCCAAGGAAGGCGCCTTCGACGACGTCGTGGCCGCCCTCTCCCCCGCCATTGCGGAGGTTCACGAGGAGCCGGGCTGCATTCTGTACGCCATCCACGAAGCCCCGAACGGCCAGATCGTCATGATCGAAAAGTGGGAAAGCGCCGAGCTCCTCGATGCCCATGGCGCCGGCGACGCCGTCAAGCGCCTGAACGCCTCGCTTGAGGGCCTCCTCGAGGAACCGGTGGAGGTGACCCGGCTGGCCGCGATCCCCGCAGGCACCAGCGCACAGGGCGCGCTCTGACCCGAAGGATCCGAAGAACGACGGCGCCCCCCGCCTGAACATGTCAGGCGGGGGGCGCCGTCGATCCCCTGACCACCAGCTCCGGGTCCACGAGCTCAGTCCGGACGGGAAGTTCCGGATCCTTCATGCGGCCCAGCAGGGCCTTCGCAGCCCCTGTACCCACCTCGCTGTTCCGGCCGTCGATGGTGGTCAGGCGCAGCAGGTTTGCCGACGCAAGCGGCGAATTGTCGTAGCCGATCAGGGAAAGATCCTCCGGGATCCGCCGCCCCCGGTCCCGCGCCGCGGCCGCCACGCCCATAGCCATCACGTCGTTGGCCGCAAAAATCGCCGTGAGCTCCGGGTTTTGGTCAAGCAGCCTTAGCCCGCCCTCGTAGCCGTCCGGCTCCATCGTCAGCCCGTGGCCCTGCGCGGTGTGCGGCCGCAGGCCGTGGTCGCGCATCGCGGCCTCGAACCCCTGCGCCCGCAGACGGGCGGCGCCGCCCCCGCCGGTCACGTGCCCGATTTCCCTGTGCCCCAGCCCGATCAAATGCCCGGTGGCCAGGCGGCCGCCCGCCGCGTCGTCATTGGCCACAATATCCGCCCCCGGGACAGCGACATCGCGGTTGCCCGCCACCACCGCAGGAACATCGACGGCGGCGAACATCTCCTCCGTGGGCTCGGTCGCGATCACGATGCCGTCCACCCGCAGCGACATGAGGCCGTCCACCGGCGTCCGGTCCAGGTGCGCATTGAAGGACGGGTCGGCGACCGCCACCCGGAAGCCGAGAGGGGCGAGCTCATCGTGCAGCCCGCCCAGCAGCCCGACGAACCAGAGGTTCCGGTAGTCGTCCAGCACCACGCCGATGGTCCGGGATTTATTGCCAGCCAACGTCGCCGCCGCCCGGCTGGGGCGGTAGTTCAGCCGTTTGATGGCGTCCTCGACAGCGGCGCGGCGGGCAGCTGAGACGCCGGGCGCACCGCGCAGGACCAGCGAGACCAGGGATTTCGACACCCCGGCCGCGGAGGCAACGTCGTAAATGTTCGGGCGTTTGCCGGTCTCCTGGGTCACCCTGCCATTGTCACCCATCAGTCGGTCGTTTTGGGACATTGACAGGACAAAGTTCGCCCCTTATCGTGTTTATGGAGCGCTCCAATTTGCCTCACGCATCACAGCGGCTGAGTCCCGCAAAGCCCGTTTCAAAGGAGAAAACCAATGCCCAAAGATCTCGGCGTAGCCGTCATCGGGGCGGGCATGGCCGGCAAGGCTCACGCCGCCGCCTTCCGCACCGCGTCCGCCCTGTACAACCCCGTCCTGCCGCCGATCCGGCTGGTCTCCATCGGAGACGTGAACCCGGAATTCGGCTCCCTCGCCGCACGGCGCTTCGGTTACGAGCGCAACGACACCTCATGGCAGGCGATCGCCGAAGCAGCGGACATCGACGTCGTCAGTGTTGTCATCGCCAACTCATTGCACCGGGAAGTGGTGGAAGGCCTCCTCGCCGCCGGCAAGCACGTGCTGTGCGAGAAGCCGCTGAGCGACACCCTGGAGGACGCGCGGGCCATGGCCGATGCCGCCCGCAACGCCTCCTCGATCGCCCGGATCGGGTTCACTTTCCGCCGCACCCCGGGCATCGCCTACATCCGCGAGCTCATCCGGAACGGGACTCTGGGCAAGGTGCTGCACTTCAGCGGCCGCTACTGGACGGATTACGGCTTCAGCCCGGAGGCCCCCATGAGCTGGCGCTACAAGGGCGGTCCCGGCTCCGGTGCGCTGGCCGACGTCGGAAGCCACCTGGCGTATGTCTCTGAATTCCTCTGCGGTGACATCAAGTCCATCAGCGGCGGCCGCCTCAGCACCGCCATCGACAAGCGGCCCCTGCCGCTGGGCGCCGTCATCGGACACGAGCACGCCGCCGTCAGCGACACCTTTGAGGCCGTGGAGAACGACGACTACGCAGCCTTCTCCGCCGAATTCGAAAACGGCGCCGGCAGCTTCGAAGTCTCGCGCGTCGCAGCCGGGCACGCCAACAGCCTCAACTTCGAGGTCTTCTGCGAGAACGGCTCCGCCAAGTTCGACCAGCGCCGCCCCGGCGAAGTCCAGCTGTTCCTCAACGACGGCTCCGGCCACGAGAACGGCTACCGCCAGGTCATCCTCGGCCCCGGCCACCCCTACATCGCCGGCGGCCTGGCGATGGACGCCCCCGAGGTCGGCTTCGGCCAGAACGACGCGTTCGCCTACCAGTCCCGCGCGTTCCTCGAAGAGGTGGCCGGGCTCTCCGAAGAGGAATCCCTGCCGCGCTGCGCCACCTTCGACGACGGCGTTCGCAACATGGAACTGCTCGCCGCCGTCACCGAATCCGCCCTGAACAACGGAAAGAAGATCACGCTGTGAAGCTCGGCGTCTACAACGCGATCCTGCACGACCGTCCACTGCCCGAGGCCCTGAAGGTCGTCGCCGACCTGGGCCTGACCGGCATCGAAATCAACTCCGGCGGGTTCCTGCCCCCGGTGCACGTCCCCACCTTTGACGAAATCCTCGAAAGTGACGCCGCGCGCGATGACTACCTGGCGATCTTCGAGGGCACCGGCGTCTCCATCGCCGGACTGAACTGCAACGGCAACCCGCTGCACCCCAACCGCGCGATCGGCGACAAGCACGCCGAGGACATCCGCCGCTCTATCCGCCTGGCCCGCCGGCTGGGACAGAACCGCGTGGTCACCATGTCCGGACTGCCCGGCGGGGAACCCGGAGCCACCGTGCCGAACTGGATCGTGAACGCCTGGAACTCCGCGGCGCTGGACGTACTGGACTACCAGTGGGGAGTCGCCGCGGAGTTTTGGAAGGTAACGGACCGGCTTGCCGCCGACCTCGACGTCAAGGTGGCTCTGGAACTGCACCCGCAGAACCTGGTCTTCAACCCGGCCGACGTGTACAAGCTCATCGAACTGACCGGCGCCACCCACGTGGGTGTCGAGCTCGACGCCTCCCACCTGTTCTGGCAGCAGATGGATCCGGTGGCCGTGGTCCGCGAACTGGGCCCGCTGGTGTTCCACGCAGCGGCCAAGGACGTGCGCGTCAACAAGGCAACAGCCGCCATCTACGGCGTCCTGGACAACCGCTTCCGCAGGCTCTCCCCCCAGGAGAACCGCACCAACCTCGGCGGCGACGAATGGGCCAACGAATGGCCCAAGCCCGCCGCCTGGGACTTCGTTGCCCTCGGCAAAGGCCACGACACCGCCTACTGGACCGAGTTCCTGCGCGCCCTCCACGAAGTCGACCCTGACATGCTCGTCAACATCGAACACGAAGACGTGGAACTCGGCCGCATCGAAGGCCTCGAAGTCGCCGCCAAGGTCCTGAAGGAAGCGGACGCAGCCCTGGCAGCCGCACTGGTCAGCCCCTAGCAACCAGACCGTCAACACAACCACAGACAGGAAGCCTGCCGGCCATCAGACGGCAGGCTTCCTGCGTTGCCCGCGGTGAAGCCCATCGACGAGGCCCTGCAGACGACGGCCCGGGCCCTTGGGCAGAGCCTGAAGAGTGTCTACGCTGACCTGACGGTCCTGGCCGACGCCACCGCGCAGATCCTTGGGGAGCCGGGCACCTCGAGAACCAAGCTCGAATCCCTGGGGCCCGTCGTTGAGGACATTGTCCTGAAGCACGGCGGCCTGGTGGACAGCGCCGGCGTTTCCGTTGCCCGGGGCCTGCTAAGCGACGCTGACGCGTGGCACCAGTGGTGGAGCCTGGTGGGCGGGAAGCTGGTGTTCATCCCGCACAACCTGAATCCTGCGTCGATCAATTACTACGACTACACGGAAATGACCTGGTACGAGCGGCCCCTCGCGTCCGGCCAGCCAGAACTCATTGGCCCGTACATAGATTTCGGCGGTGCCGACATGAAAATCGTTACCGCGTCACGGCCGGTGCCGCAGGAGCTGCGCCCGGTGGCCGTGGCCGGGGCGAACCTCTCGATGGAGTCCATCGAGCGCACCTTCCTGCTCAACCTCGGCCGCCACGAGGAACACGTCGCCCTTATCACGGAAACCGGCAAGGTGGTGGCGTCCAACAGTGCCCGGTTCGCCCCCGGCGCGCGGTTCGAGGGCCCGCGCAGCGGCCCCGGCTCAGTCCCCGTGCCGGTGGCGGGCCTCGCCTCTCCCCCGTGGCACCTCGTCGCGGACGGCTGACCGTACTGCTGGTTGAGCCTGTGGTTTCGACAGGCTCAACCAGCAGGGTTCCGGCAGGCCCAGCCAGCGTCGTTTAGCGGATGCCCTGGTCAGCGAATTTCACGACGTCTGCCGCGTTGGACTTGTCGACAATGGTGGGCCCGGTGAGCACGGGCTGCCCGCCGCCGAGCTTGAATCCGCCCCGTTTAACCTGCCACAGGGCGTCCACGGACCCGTAGCCCTGGAGCCAGGGCTGCTGATCCACCGTGAACACCACCGTGCCGTCGGCGATCTTCTGGGCGAGCTCCTTGTTCAGGTCAAAGGAGGCGACCTTTGCCGAACTGCCGGCGGTGGCCACGGACTTCAGGAGGGTCAGCGTGATCGGGGCACCGAGTCCAATAATGACATCGGCGTCCTTGGCTGCCTGCAGCTTGGCGGTTGCCGTTGATTCGACGGAGGTCATGTCGGCGCCGTTCACGTACAGAATCTCGGTTCCCGGAACCTTCGACTTTACGCCGGCGCAGCGGGCTTCGAGCCCTACATGCCCCTGCGCCTGGATCACGCAGATGGGGTGCTTGAAGTTCTCAGCCGCCAGTTTCTCGCCCACCGCCTGGCCGGCCAGTTGCTCGTTGGAACCGAAGTGCGTGAACGCCCCGAGTTGCTTGGAGACATCCTCACCGGCGTTCAGGCTCACGATGGGAATGCCGGCGTCGGAGGCCTTCTTGAGCGAATCCTTCAACGCGCTGGGCGTGGCCAGGGTGACGGCGATGCCGCCCACCTTCTGGTCCACGGCCTGCTGGATCAGCTGCGCCTGCCGCCCGGCTTCGGGATCGTTCGTGTAGAGGAGCTCCACGTTGTCCTTGGCCGCGGCCTCCTCGGCGCCCTTCCGGACCGTGTCCCAGAACGTGTCGCCCGCCGGGGCGTGCGTGATCAGCGCAATCTTCATGCGCGGAGTCGAGGCGGCCTGGCCCCCGCCGGCCCCGCTGTTGGCTTCCGGCGCCCTTCCGCCCTGGCTGGAGCATGCCGCCAGGGCAAGCATCGGGATTGCAACCGCGGCCACCGCCGCGCGGCGCCAAAAAAACTTTTTCACTGGTGATCTCCTTCGATCGTGTCCAGATGGTTCGGGAACCACACCACTGCATCTTTCCGGCCGGAGAAGAGGGATGCGGGCGAGCGCAATTGGAGCGCTCCATGAGTTGAGAATACGAGCAGGGGTTTGTCCTGTCAATAGCTCTATTCAGCGTCACTTGCGGCGGAAAGCCTAGCGCTGGTAAGTACCCGTAAGCGTTGCCGTACCCAGCAAATGGCGGGCGAGTTCAGAACCCAGTCCGGCAGGCTTCGCGCCAGCCCCGCCCGGCAGCTCCGCGACGTCCAGCGCGTAGACGGTGACGATGTAGCGGTGCCGCCCGTGCCCCGGAGGCGGGGCAGCCCCAAGATAGCCGCGGAAGCCGGCGTCGTTCTTCAGCTGTACCGCGCCGGCCGGGAGCTGCGGGCCACCCTCGGCCCCGGCGCCCTCCGCCAGTGAGGTGGTGTCCGCGGGGATGTTCAGGACCGCCCAGTGCCAGAACCCGCCTGCGCCCGGCGCGTCCGGATCAAACACGGTCACCGCGTAGCTCCTGGTTCCGTCCGGCGCCCCGCTCCAGCTCAGCTGCGGGGACTCGTCAGCACCGCCGGCGTGCATCCTGCCGCTGCGCTGCGGCGGCGGCAGGGTCCCGCCATCCTCGAAGGACCGGCTGGTGAGCCCGAACGTTGGAACGTCCGGCAGGTTTGAAAACGGGCCCGGCGATGTCATGGCTGCTCCTCAGGTGGTGGGAACTTCGGCTTCCTCGGCTGCTGCTTCGACGCGGTTAAGCTCCGCCCGGGTGGGCGGGTTGGCGCCTGCACGGGACACGGTCACCGCCGCGGCGCGGGAGGCGTGGGCCAGGAGCGCCGTGAGCCCCTCTGCCGGGAGCGCGCGCAGGTCAGCCCTGTTCTGGGCGCCGTCCAGGCCGCGGTCGACTACCCCGGAGAGCAGCGCCGCCATGAAGGAATCCCCGGCGCCAACGGTGTCCGCCACCTCCACCCGGGGTGCGGCAAACTCGGCCTCGCCCGCGGCGGTGATCCCCCAGGGCCCCGCAGCGCCGCGCGTCACCACCACGACGGCCGGCCCTTCGGCACCGCCAAGCTTTAGCCAGCGGCGCGCGGACTCCAGCGGGTCCACGCCGGGATAGAGCCAGGCTAGGTCCTCGTCGGAGGCCTTGACGATGTCTGACAGGGTCACGAACTTTTCCACCTGCCGGCGGGCATAATCGGCGTCCGTGATGATGCTGGGGCGGCAGTTGGGGTCAAAACTGATGGTCGACGCCGGGTGGGCATGTTCGACGGCGGCCAGCACCTCCGCGGCGCCGGGCGCCAGCATGGTGGCGATGGAGCCGGTGTGCAGCAGCGTGGTTCCCTGCAGCATGAACGGCAGCCGTTCCGCCAGGCCGGGGAGCTCCCAGGCGAGGTCGAACGTGTAGGTGGCGGCGCCGTCGTCGTCCACCAGTGCCGTGGCCACGCTTGTTGGCAGCCCGTCCGGGGCCTGCGGGAGCATGACGGAACTCGCCCTCAGGTGGGCAGCCACCGACTCCCCGTACGCGTCCCGGCCGTACCGGCCGACGAACTGCACCGGGTGCCCCAGCCGGGCAAGCCCGACGGCGACGTTAAGCGGGCTGCCGCCCACATGGGCTTCAATTCCGGAGCTGCGCTGGACCACGTCAACGAGGCCCTCGCCGATAACAGTGAGCATGGTCATACTCTGCCAGAGAACGCCGCCCGGCGCTCGAGTTCCCTACAGCCGGCTAGGCCTTCTTCCCCGGCAGCGCGAGCTTGAAGACCTTCGCCCAGGAGGATCCCACCTGCTTCAGCAGCGGCCCGGTGGTGTAAGGCAGGCCGTAGCGCCGGCAGATTTCCTGGACCTTCGGGGCCACTTCCCCGTACCTGTTGGACGGCAGGTCCGGGAACAAGTGGTGCTCGATCTGGTGGGACAGGTTCCCGGTCATGATGTGCATGAACTTGGAACCGGAAATGTTGGCGGAGCCGATCATCTGCCGGACGTACCAGTCGCCGCGGGTCTCGCCCTCGACCATTTCCTCCGTGAAGGTATCCGTCCCTTCGGGGAAGTGGCCGCAGAAGATCACTGCGTGCGCCCAAACGTTACGGACGGCATTGGCGGTCAGCGTTCCGAAGAGGGCCTGCTTGCCCGATCCGGTAAGCATGGCCACGGCCGGGGTGGCGGCGTAGTCCTTGGTGAACTGCTTGAGGGCCTTGATGCCGAGTGCCTTGAGGTCCCGGACCATGGCCTCCTTGCTCTTCTTGCCCTCCTTGTAGTCCACGATTTCCAGGTCGTAGACGGCGATGCCCCATTCGAAAATGGGGGCGAGGATGGCGTTATACAGCGGATTGCCCAGGGCGCGCGGGGTCCAGGGCTGGTCCTCGTCCATGCGCAGCAGGTTGTATCCGACGTCGTTGTCCTTGCCCACCACGTTGGTCCAGCGGTGGTGCAGGTCGTTGTGGGTGTGCTGCCACGAACGCGCCGGGGTTACGAAGTCCCATTCCCACGTGGTGGAGTGGATGTCCGGATCACGCATCCAGTCCCACTGGCCATGGAGGATGTTGTGGCCGATCTCCATGTTTTCCAGGATCTTGGCAAGACTGAGCAGGCTGGTGCCGGTGACCCAGGCTGCTTTGTTGCGGCCCATCAGCAGCGCAGCCCTGCCGGAGATCTCCAGCCCGCGCTGGATCTTGATGACCCGGCGGATGTAGGCGGCGTCGGAGGCTCCGCGCTTGGCCAGGATGTCGTCCTTGATGGCGTCCAGCTCCCGGCCGAGCTCTGCCACCTGCTCGTCGGTAAGGTGCGCTGCGGCGGGCGGGCGCACGGCCGGCCGGCCGGTGGTGGCCAGGGCCCCGGGCCGCGGCTTTGTAACGGGCTTGTCGGTGGGCGTCGCAGTCGCGGCTGTGCGGTCGGATATTGCAGTCATGCTTGTGATACTCCTCAGATGTCGAGGTTAACGGGCCCGGCGGCTGCCGAAACGCACGTCTGGATTAGTTGGCCCGGTTCACCGTGGACTTCACCGGTGCGCAGGTCCCGGACCTGCCCTGCACGCAGGGGCAGCAGGCAGCTGTGGCAGATGCCCATGCGGCAACCGCTGGGCATGAGGACGCCGGCGTCTTCGCCCACGTCAAGAAGGGGGGTGTCGCCGTCGGCCTCCACCTCGCGGTCGGAGGCCTCAAAGGTGACCAGACCGCCGTCGTGCCCGGCACCCGCCAGCAGGCTGGTGTTGAAGCGTTCGATGATGAGGTTGACGGGGTCCGCCGCGAACGGGCCGGTGGCCCCGTCTGCGCGGGCCGACTTGGGGTCCTTGGGATGGGCGGCGGCTTCGGCGGCCCACAGGGCTTCGGCGTCGTCGAGGAACCCTTCCGGGCCGCAGGCGTAAGCAGCGCGGGTGCGCCAGTCGGGACACAGGCTGTCCAGCCCGGCGGCCGAGCCGAAGTCCATCCGGCCGCGTTCCCCCGTGTACCAGTGCGTGACGCGGAAGTTGGGAAACTGGTCCGCAAGCTCGGAAAGTTCCTCGCGGAAAATGCTGTCCTCCGGCCGGCGGGCGGAGTGGACCAGCACCACGTCGGCGTCGGGGCGGTGCGGCACGAGCGTGCGGACCATGGACATCACGGGGGTGATGCCGCTGCCGGCGGTGAGCATCAGAAGCGGCCTGGGGCGTTCGGGAAGAACGAAGTCGCCCTGCGGCGGTGCCAGGAACAGGACGTCCCCGGGCCGGGTATTGCGGACCAGAACGCCGGACACAGCGCCCACATCGCTCACGGTAATGGCGGGATCCTCCCCCGCCGGGGCGCTGAGCGAATAGGACCGCCAGTGCCGGACGCCGTCGAGCTCCACGCCGATCCGTGCCCACTGTCCGGCCTTATGGGCCTTCCAGCCGCGGCCGGGCCGGAAATGGATGGTGGCTGAATCAGCTGTTTCGGGAACAACCTTGGTGACCACACCGCGCAGCTGCCGGGTTGAAAACACCGGATCAAAGAGCGCGAGAATATCCTCCGGGGCGAGAGGAGTGGTCAAAACAGACGCGGCGCGTGCCAGCTTGCGAAGCCGGATCATGCTGTCCACCGCATGATGGGTTCACCCATGTGTATCTCCTAGTGAAACCCGGGATCGTGATATATAAAAGTACCTCAGTCCCCACTTACTAGCGTCCTCCATGCCGGCGCCGGTAGCAACCTCGGCCCGCTTCGGCATGGCCTTCACCTGCGGGATCTCCGTGACGACGGCGCGGGCGCGCAGACCAGGGTGATGGCAGTGAGTTCAAACAGGGCTATCTCCCTCCGTTGTGGCGTCTGCGGCATTCGCGGTTGATGATAAGCATACTTACCGCCGGAGTGCATAGAGAAGCTTAGCCCATACAAAGCAACGAACAGGCGTCGCAGGAGTTCCCGCACTCGGGCCGTGAGCCTAGAGCTGCAGCAGCTCCTGCACCAGCTCGCGGCACTTCCGATAGGACGGGGCCTTCGGGTCGATCAGCGAGAAGTGGTCGCCGGGCACCTTGACCACCTGGACCGGGGCGCCGGCTGCGCGGGCGGCAGACGCGTAGGCCTCGGACTGGCTCACCGGCACGGTATCGTCCTCGAGCCCGTGGACCGCGTACACGGGGATGGCCAGCGGCACGGCACTCATCGGGTCGGCGTACTTGTGGCGCTTGGGGTACCTTTCGGCGGAGCCCCCCAGCAGGTTGCTGACGGCGCCGTTGCTGAGGTCGAGCCACTCGGCCTGCGCGAGGTTGAGCAGCCCGGACTGGCTCACAACGCCGGCCAGGTGGACGGCTTCACCGTTGAGGTTCCGGCCCACCTGCCGGTCGGCATCTGCCGCACCGAGTTCCGCAAGCCGGTCCCGGCCGGCCGCCCAGACGGCCAGATGGCCACCGGCCGAGTGTCCCAGCGCCACCACCCGGCTCAGGTCGAGGTCATGCTCGCCGGCCAGCTCGCGGAGTTTGTCGATCCCGGCGAGGACATCCTCGAACGTTCGCGGCCAACCGCCGCCGTTGCCCGCCCGGCGGTACTCAAGGTTCCAGGCCACGATGCCGTGCGCCGCAAGGTCCTTGGCCAGCGGTTCGCCCAGCTCGGCACCGTACTGCGAGCGCCAGTAGCCGCCGTGGATCACCACAACGACGCCGCGCGGGGAAGGCGGCTTGCCGTTGCGCTCGGCAGGTGTCTCCGGCAGGAAGAGCTCGCCCCACTGGCTGGGGTGGTCACCGTAGTGGTACTTCTGCCGCTTCACTGCATCCTCCTAGGATCCTTCGAACGGGGCCCCGGGCCCCTCTTTGCCGCGTCCCGCGCGCCCGGGATCCGGGGTTGCGGGACACGACGGCGCACAACAGCCATGTGCCGAGCCTACAGGGAGGCCGCTTCCATGGGGCAGAAGGGGCTGCAGTGGCGGGGGGTGTCACCTGCACTGCTGTCACACTGCCTTGATAGTTTGGAACCATGGCAAGCAACTGGGATCGCCTGGACGTCACTCAGCGCGACTCCGTACAGGAAAGCGTGGAACTCTATGAGCGCGTCCGGCCTGCCCTGAAGCTTGTCACCAGGGAAGTCCTGCAGATATTGCGCACCATGCTCAAGGACACCGAAGTTACCCCGCTGTTTGTGACAGGCCGGACCAAGTCGGTGGATTCCTTCCGGGAAAAGATCTCCCGCACCGAGGAACCCCTGGAACCCGGCGGCCCGCGGCTCCTGAAGTTCCCGGACCCGTTCCGGACCCTCAACGACATGGTGGGCGTCCGCGTCATCACCAAACTGCCGGCGGAGAACGCACTGGTGGCCAACCTGATCAAGCGCCAGCGGCACCTCTTCGACTGCCGCGGGGACCGTGAAAAGGACATCGGCTCCATCGAGTCCGGCACCTACGGCTACTCCAGCCGGCACCTGATCCTGCGCACCATCCAGAACGATGTCGTGAAGAGCTACCAGCAGGTGTTCAACCCTGAGGTCCAGCCCAACGGCAGCTACTTCTTCGAATGCCAGATCCGCACCGTCTTTGCGCATGCCTGGAGCGAGATCGAGCACGACATCCGGTTCAAGGCCGAGGACCCGCGGGCCTGGACGCCGCACTTCGACCGTCAGTTCACCGCCACGGCCGCCATGCTGGAGACCGTGGAGACCGCCTTCGCCGACCTGCACGAACGCTATGAGGAGGTCCGCAGCTATTGGGACCTGGACGGTGAGGGCGCGGCGCAGCTCACCCCCAACCGCATCCGCGACGTGTGGCGCACCCTGCTCCCCCACGTGGACCGTAAAGTAGATGACGACTGGGGATGGGCGGCCGAACTCCTGGCGGCCCACGGACTCAAGCAGACCGTCCAGCTTGCCGGACTGCTCAGCGCCAACCGGATCACTGAGGTCCGCCGGGCCCTGGACCACCGCTACTCCCCCGGACCGGACCGCCTGCTGGATGACCTCCTGCTGTGGCAGTACGGCACCAAACACATCGACCTCACCGCTGAGGCGCCCGACGCCGTTCCCCACCCGCGGCGCGACAGCCTCCTGCGGCGGCTGAAGCAGATCGAGCGCTACCGCCAGACCAAGAAATAGAGTTTCATGAAGCCCGAACAGCTCCAATCCGTCCGGGCCACGCTCCGCTCCCCGCGGCGCCTCAAGACTGAGGCCCTCGCCGGACTGGTGGTGGCCCTTGCCCTCATTCCGGAAGCCATCGCGTTCTCTGTGATCGCCGGCGTGGATCCCCGGATCGGCCTGTTCGCCTCCTTCACCATGGCGGTCACCATTTCCTTCGTGGGCGGCCGGCCCGCCATGATCTCGGCCGCAACGGGCGCCGTCGCCCTGGTGATCGCGCCGCTGATGCGCAGCCACGGACTGGACCACCTGATCGCCGCGGTCATCCTCGCCGGGGTCTTCCAGATCCTGCTCGCCGTCCTGGGCGTCACCCGGCTCATGCGCTTCATCCCGCGCTCGGTAATGGTGGGCTTCGTAAACGCGCTGGCCATCCTCGTGTTCATGGCCCAGCTGCCGGAACTGATCGGCGTTCCGTGGCCGGTCTACCCGCTGGTGGCCGCCGGCCTGCTGATCGTCGTCGGTCTCCGCCGCATTACGACGGCGGTGCCGTCACCGCTGGTGGCCATTGTCCTCCTGACGGTCCTCGCCGTGGTGGCCGGGATCGACGTCCCCACCGTCCAGGACAAGGGCCAGTTGCCGGAAAGCCTGCCCACCCTGTTCATCCCGGCTGTGCCCCTGACACGGGAGACCTTCCAGACCATTGCGCCGTTCTCGCTGTCCATGGCGCTCGTGGGGCTGCTGGAATCCCTGATGACGGCCAAGCTGGTGGACGACATCACCGATACCCGCTCCAACAAGACCCGCGAATCCTGGGGACAGGGGGTGGCCAACATCGTCACCGGGTTCCTGGGCGGCATGGGCGGCTGCGCCGTGATCGGGCAGACAATGATCAACGTCAAGGGTTCCGGCGCCCGGAGCCGGGTGTCCACGTTCCTCGCGGGCGTCTTCCTGCTGGTCCTGGTAGTGGCCCTGGGCGACATCGTAGGCCTCATCCCCATGGCGGCGCTGGTGGCGGTGATGATCTTCGTCTCGGCCATCACGTTCGACTGGCACTCTGTTGCACCGGCAACGCTCCGGCGAATGCCCCGATCGGAAACCGCGGTCATGCTGATCACCGTTGGCACGGTGGTAATCACGCACAACCTGGCGATCGGCGTCGGGGTCGGGGTGCTGGCAGCGATGGCGATGTTCGCCCGCCGGGTGGCCCATTTCGCCACCGTGGAGCGGACGGAAGTGGAGCTCAACGGCCGGACGGTGGCCACGTACACCGTGGACGGCGAACTGTTCTTCGCCTCCTCCAACGACCTCTACACCCAGTTCAATTACGCCCGCGACGCCGAGCCGGACATCGGCGGCGTGGTGGTCGACCTGCACGCATCACACCTGTGGGATGCCTCCACCATCGCCGTGCTGGATGCCGTGACTGAGAAATACCGCCGGCACGGCCGCGAGGTGGAACTGATCGGCCTCAACGCGGCCAGCATCCAGATGAGGGAGCGGCTGGCTGGCAAGCTCAACGCCGCAGAGTGAGGTTCACCACACAAATCACACCCCGATCCCTTACCTGACGCGGGCCGGCGCGTCATGAACGACACGGTGCCGTTACCTTAATGTGACATTGACCGAACCCTCCCGTACGGTGGAAAACGTGCCTCTTTCACCGACGAGGCGCTCCCGCGCTGATTGCCTAACTCTGCCGCAGCCCGAGGAACCAATCGAAGACCCATGTCCGGCAGAGACGGGGAAACCACTTTTTGGCCTGCTTTTAGCGGGCCTTGGGGTGAAGCCGCACAGTTCCTGACCACGCTCAGGACCGCGGCCGGGTGCCTCCCATCCGAATCCGACAGCTCACCTCGCAGGCATCGGGAGAGGCTTCTTCATGTCGTTCCGCTTTATTTCTGGCCGCCGTGCTGCGGCCGCCCGCTCCAATCCGTTCACCCGCCTTGCCTCCGCAAACTCGGGCGTCGGCCGCCAGGCAGCAGTGATCCTCGCCGCCTCCGGCCTGGCCTTCACAGGCACCGTTGCGGCCAACGCCGGAGGCGCCGCACCGGCCCAGCCCGCGCAGGCTCCGGCCGCCGCCCCCGCAGCCGCCAGCCAGGTTCAGGCTCCCCTGGACGCTGCTTCCAGCGTCCAGATCGCGTTTGAACGCCCCGCGGTCAACTCGTCCCCGGCTACCGTGGTGGCAGCACCCGTCGTCCAGAAGCCGGCAGTCAAGAAGGCCGCAGCACCTGCTGCCGCCCCGGTTGCCGCGCCCGCCAAGGCTGCTGCGCCCGTAAAGGCCGCAGCTGCGCCGGCCGCGCCCGCACCGAAGGTCACCGTCAAGGCTGCGGCTCCCGCGCCGAAGGCCCCTGTCCAGGCTGCGGCAGGCGTCAATGCAACCATGCTGGCCTCGGCGTACGCCCAGATCGGCATCACGCAGGACTGCACCGCCATGGTGGAGAAGGCCCTCGGCGCCGCCGGCATCCGCGTGGGTGACCTGGCTCCGATGCAGTTCCTGAGCCACGGCAGGGTGGTCTCCACCCCGCAGCCCGGTGACATGGTGGTGCAGTCCGGCCACGTGGCCATCTACGCCGGAGCCGGCAAGGTCATCAGCGGCGGCATGAACGGCATCAACGCCACCATGGCCCACCCGCTGTCCTGGCTCACTGCGACCGGCCCCGTCACGTTCGTGCGCGCGGCCTAGCCGAGCTGAAAAACCGCCGTGTTCCGCTGTCTTGGGGGCGGCGGAACACGGCCACCCCCCAAGGTGCTCCCACCTTTCTACAAGGATGGCGGAACACACTGGGCATGCCTGATGAAAGACCGCAGTCTCCGGCTGCGAGTCAGGATCGCCGGGTCCGGATTGTCCCCCATGCATTCCGGATCCGGCGCCTGCGTTAAGGTCCTTGCGCCGGAGGTCGGCGGCTCTGCCCCGGACCCCGCCTCAGCCCCTGACCGTACGGTTCCGCCCCTGTGATTTGGCTTCATAAAGGGCGACGTCAGCGGCCGCGATCACCTCATCGAGGTCAGCGGTATTCGCGTTGTAGGTGGAAATGCCGTAGCTGACGGTCGGCATCCGCAGCAGCTCGGGGATGTGCTGCCCTGCCAGCCTCCTGCTGATCTCACCCGCGATGATTTCCGCACTCTTCGGGCCGGCACCGGGCAGCAGGAGGATGAACTCCTCCCCGCCGTAGCGGCCGGCAAAGTCCGTAGACCGGACCGATGCGCTGCACGCTTCGGCAAAGGCCTGAAGTGCGAGGTCGCCCGCCGCGTGGCCGAAGGTGTCGTTGACCGACTTGAAGTGATCCAGGTCGGCGAGGATCAGCGAGCCCCCGCTGTTGGCGGCCTTGCTGCGGTGCAGCTCTTCGGCCGCCGCTTCCAGGAACGCGCCGCGGTTGAGGAGGCCGGTGAGCCCGTCCTGGGTGGCTACCGTGCGCAGCGCCCGCGTCTGCTGCTCGGTGCTCAGCCCCGCCATGCTGAAGGAAACCACCACCAGCAGCACCATGGTGACCATGGTGGTCACCGCGGACCCGAAGAATGTGGCAAAAACAGGACCGTTTGGCCCTTGGATGAGGAACACCACCAGGCGGCAGGTGTAAAAGAATGCCACCCCGCCGGCCGCGATGGCCATGGGGATTCTCACCCGCGAGTACCCGGGTTCAAGCCGCCACAGCTCGTGCGAAGCCAGGCCGATAAGCACGGCCATGGACGCCAGGAAGACGGCTCCGCCGGCCCACGTGTTGGATCCCGGGCTGTCGAGTCCGGCGGCAGCGCCGGCGATGACCGGCAGCGCAACAGACATCCACACGTTGTACTTCAGGTTCCGGAGGGAACGCGCCCCGGCCCAGACACCTGCCGCGCCGGATACCAGCAGGAAGTTGCCCAGCGGATTGGCCCAGGCCTGCTGCGGCGTGCCGTTCAGGAGGAAGGCCGCCGAGCCTGACAGGAACAGGAGCAGCGCGGCACACCACCAGGCGCTGTAGGGCGAGCGGGTGCTGCGGAAGGTGGAAAAGTAGAACAGCAGCGCCAGAATCAGGGCCATCGCCGCGAAGGCAATCCGCAGTGTTGCCGTGTCTAGGATCATTCCGTCCCCTTGAATCCCGATCCAGTGCAATCCAGTATCGCACCGGGAGCGCCGGGGGTCCCGCTGGGCCGCGGAGAATTTTCCCGGGACCGACATATTTGTCTGACATCAGTCACGAATTGGGCCGCCGCGGCGCTCCGGTGCCAGCATTATTGAATGCTTGAGGCAACAAAAGACCCCGTATCCGCTCCCCCGGCCACGGAGGCCGACGCCGCACCCCTGAACCCGGCCCTCGCCGCGGAGGCCAGGACTGCGCGTGTCGCGGTGACCGTCTTCCCCCTCCTGGTGCTCGCAGCCGGCGTTGCCGGGTTCCTGCTTCCCGGCGCCTTCAAACCCCTCGGCCCGGCTGTGCCGTACCTGCTGGGAATCATCATGTTCTGCATGGGCCTGACGCTGACGCCGCCGGACTTCGCGGCCGTTGCGCGCAGGCCTTGGGCCGTGGTGTTGGGCATCGTGGCCCACTATGTGATCATGCCCGGCGCCGGCTGGGCGATCGCCACCCTCCTCCACCTGGAGCCCGCTCTCGCAATGGGCCTGATCCTCGTGGGCTGTGCGCCGTCCGGCACCGCCTCGAACGTGATGGCCTTCCTGGCCAAGGGTGATGTGGCCCTGTCCGTGGCGGTCGCCAGCGTCTCCACTCTGATCGCCCCGGTGGTCACGCCCGTCCTGGTGCTGTCCCTGGCCGGTTCCTTCCTGACCATCGACGCCGGCGGCATGGTGCTGGACATCGTCAAGACCGTGCTGCTGCCGGTGATCGCGGGCCTGCTGGCCCGGCTGTTCCTCAAGAAGCTCGTCGCCAAGGCGCTGCCGGCGCTTCCCTGGGCATCCGCCGTCGTTATTTCCCTCATCGTGGCCGTAGTGGTGGCGGGAAGCGCCAGCAAGATCCTGGCCGCCGGCGGCATTGTGTTCCTGGCCGTGGTGCTGCACAACGGCTTCGGCCTGGGGCTCGGTTACCTGGCCGGCAAGCTCGGCCGCCTGGACGCCAGGGCGCGCAGGGCCCTCGCGTTCGAGGTCGGCATGCAGAATTCCGGCCTGGCGGCAACGCTGGCCACCGCCCACTTCACTCCGCTGGCGGCCCTGCCGTCCGCCGTCTTCTCGCTCTGGCACAACATCTCAGGTGCCATCGTGGCGGCCTGGCTGGCCCGGAAGCCCCTGCCGGAGCAGCCGGAAGCCTAGACAGCAGCAGGCACGGCCGGCTCAGCCGCGGCGGCCGGGTCGCCGGGGACCTTCGGGCCAAATCCGTTCTCGGGCCGTGGCAGTCCGTAGTGCTCACGCAGTGTGCGGCCCGTGTACTGCTGGCGGAACAGTCCGCGGGACCGGAGGATCGGAATGACATGGTCCACGAACGCGTCCAGTCCCGAGGGGAGTACCGGCGGCATGATGTTGAACCCGTCGGCAGCACCCTTCTCGAACCACTCCTGAATGGCGTCTGCCACCTGCTCGGGTGTTCCGGAGAAGGTGCGGTGCCCGCGGCCGCCGCCCAGCCTGCCGATGAGCTGGCGGACGGTGAGCCTTTCGCGCCGGGCGAGTTCCACAATGAGCGTGTACCGGCTCTTGGCGCCCTCGATCGCGTCCTCGGAGGGAAGGTCCTCGGGCAGCTGCGCATCGAGCGGGAGTGATTCGGGCGAGACCCTGAGGACGCCGGCCAGCTGCTTCCGCGCGTGCTCGGGGTGGATGAGCTCATCAAGCTGCTTCTCCAGCTGCCGCGCCTCGTGCTCGGTGGAGCCGATGACCGGGACGATGCCGGGCAGGATCTTGATGTGTTCCGGGTTGCGGCCCACGGCGGCCGTCTTCCGCTTCAGGTCCGCGTAGAAGCGCTGCGCCTCAGCCAGGGTCTGCTGCGCCGTGAACACCGCCTCGGCGTAGCGGGCGGCGAAGTCCTTGCCGTCCTCGGAGGAGCCGGCCTGCACGATGACGGGGTGGCCCTGGGGCGAACGCGGCACATCCAGGGGACCCTGGATCCGGAAGTAGCGGCCGGTGTGGTTGATGGTGTGGACGCGGGAGCTGTCCGCCCAGACCCCGGCGGCCTTGTCCCCCACCGCGGCGTCATCTTCCCAGCTGTCCCAGAGCTTCCGGGCGGCGTCGAGGAACTCGGCGGCGCGCTCGTAGCGGCGCCAGTGCGCCGGCTGGTCCTCCAGGGAGAAGTTCCGCGCGGCCGCTTCGCCCGCGGTCGTCACCACATTCCAGCCGGCCCGGCCGCCGCTGATGTGGTCCAGCGAGGCGAACCTGCGGGCCAGGTTGTAGGGGTCGTTGTAGGTGGTGGAGGCGGTGGCGATCAGGCCGATCCGCTTGGTCACGGCGCTAATGGCGCTGAGCAGGACCGTCGGCTCGAGGGTTCCGTAGGGGCGCTGGCGCACGTCGCCATGCAGCACGGGCGAGTCGGCGAAGAAAATCGAGTCGAAGGTGCCGCGTTCCGCGGTGCGGGCGAGCTGCTGGAAGTGTGCCACCTGTGTCCCGGCGAAGCTGTCGCTTTCGGGAAGACGCCAGGACGCCTCATGGTGTCCGGTGCTCATCAGGAAGGCATTCAGGTGGAGTTGGCGTGTGCCGCCGTCGATGGCTTTGGCTGGGGTGCGTTCAGTCATGATGTGGTCCTTGGGGGTCTGGGGGCGGTCAGGCGGTGCGGGATCCGACGGCGGTCCGCCAGCGGGAGAAGTGGCGTTCAACGGCGACCAGCAGGTAGTTGACCATCAGGCCGAGGAGGGACACTGTCAGGATGCCCGCATACATGTCCGGAATGAGGAAGCTCATCTGGGAATTGACGATCAGGTAGCCCAGGCCGGCCTTGGCACCGACCATCTCGGCGGCGATCAGGACCAGGATGGACGAGGTGCCGGCCATCCGGATGCCCGTGAAGATGGTGGGCACGGCGGAGGGAAGGATGACCTTTTGGAACAGCTGGAAGTTGGACAGCCCCAGTGAGCGGGCGGCGCGGATAAGCAGGGGGTCGACGGTGCGGACGCCGGCGATGGTGTTCAGCAGCACCGGGAAGAATGCCGCGTAGGCCACGATGCTGATCTTGGACGTTTCGCCGATGCCCAGCAGCAGCGTGAACACAGGGAGCAGGGCAAGCGCTGCCGTGTTCCTGAAGACTTCCAGCAGCGGGTTGAGGAAGCGGTCAAGGGCGCCGTACCAGGCCACGAGCAGCCCGAGGGCCACGGCGCTGACGACGGCGATGCCGAATCCACTCGCGGAGCGGCTCAGGCTGGCAGCGAGGTGGTTCTGCAGCTGGCCGTTTGCGACGAGGGTACCCAGTGCCTCGAGCACCACGTGCAGGGGCGGAAGGAACACCCTCGTCGAGGCCGGGGCGAGGTAGGTGGGTCCCAGTTCCCAGAGCAGCAGGAACAGGATGATGGCCCCGGCACCCCACACAGCTTTGCCGCCCTGGCGGGCGTACAGGCGCAGCGTGGCCGTCGGAGTCTTGCCAGGCCCCGGACGCAGCCCCGGATTTCGCGCCGTCCCTGCCTCCAGGGCAACTGCCCCGGGACCGGGCTGGGTCACCGTTTCGGTGTACTTGGTCAGTGTTGGCGTGCTCATCAGGCTGCCTTTCCGGTGGTGATGGTCTTGGTTTCGTCCGGCGCCGTCCCGTCGGGCTGGATCTTTGCGTGCCCGGCCTCCTGGGCACGGCGTACCTCGTCATGCAGCAGCGACCACACCTTGTGCCGGTGTTCCACGAAGGCCGGGTCGGAGCGGACGTCCTCGTCACCGGAGCGGTCCCCGAGGTCGATGTCCACGATTTCCTTCAGCCTTCCCGGCCGGGAACTGAGCACGGCCACGCGCTGGCCGAGGTACACGGCCTCGTCGATGCCGTGGGTGATGAAGATGATGGTCTTGCCCGTGGTGGCCCAGATCCGGAGCAGTTCGGTCTGGAGCTGCTCGCGCGTCTGGGCGTCCAGGGCGGCGAAGGGTTCGTCCATCAGCAGAATGTCCGGCTCATAGGCCAGGCTGCGGGCGATGGCCACGCGCTGCTTCATCCCGCCGGACAGTTCGTGGGGGTAGCGGTCTTCGAACCCGCCGAGGCCCACAAGCTCGAGGTATTCGCGTGCCTTCCCAGCCCGCTCTTTGCGGCTGTAGCGCTTCCCGTCGCTGCCCACGCCTTCCAGTCCGAAGGAGACGTTGGCAGCGGCCGTGCGCCAGGGGAACAGCGCATACTGCTGGAAAACGACGGCGCGGTCCCGGCCCGGTCCCGCCACTTCCCGGCCGTCCACCAGCACCTTGCCGGTGTCCGGCTTGGTGAGGCCGGCCAGGAGGTCCAGGAGGGTGGTCTTGCCGGAGCCGCTGGGGCCGACGAGGGTGATGAATTCTCCTGCGGAGACGTCAAGGGAAATGCCGTCCAGGGCGGTCAGGACTGCCCCTTCCGGATTGTCCTTGCTGGGCCGCACCGTGAACTTCTTGGTGACGTTTTGAAGGCTGATTTTCGGTATCGGCCCGGTTCCGGAGGTCATGGCGTGCTTCCCTTCAGCAGGTCGTTCAAGGCGTTTGGTGTCCACCATGAGAGCAGAGATGGAGCACCGCCTGAAGGGCCCGGTCACGAGGGGAAACGGGGCGTAACCTGCGGGCCGGGGCCGCGGATGGCGGCTCCGGGACGCGCGGGGACTTCGAAGTAAACAGTGCGTAATTGCGGGTGTCTTCCGGGGACATCGGATGACGCACGGCGACAAAAACCGGCAGTGAAGGCGGGTGATGTTGCGGCCGGCGACGGAACATGACGGCCCGGGCACGACCTCGCCTTGCACTGAACCCGGACAGCCTGAAGGTCCGATTGTTACGCGGCTGCAGGCACCCGTTGGTCGATCAGCCGGTTCCTAGAGGAGGGGGAGCTGCTCGGTGAACACGCCAGTGGACAGCACCTCGTACAGCAACTGAAGCGCGCCGCCGCCGAACAGGGCATGCCCGCTGAGGCGCTTCCAGGAGGCCGTGTTTTCTGCGGCCTTGGCCGCGTACCCGGCCATCCGGTCCATGAGCAGCGCGACGGCCTGTTCTGCATGCACCGATTCGGAGATGACCACCTGCGCGATGCCGCGCCTCGCCAGTTCGGCGATGGCATGGTCCTCTTCCTCGGTGGGCGGGACGCCCACGATGACGCCGTCTGCACCCCCGGCCAGCATGAACTGCCGCCACGACGGGCCAAGCAGGATAACCGGCTGGTAGCCGTGCCGGGGCAGGATCGCGGCGGCGGCCGTGGCCAGCGCCCGGTCCGCCGGCCATTCCAGGTCCAGAATGGCGATGGCCACGAGGTCCGTTTTTCCACGGCGCATTCCCCGCGCCGCCTGGTTGGGCACGTAGCCAAGATCGCCGGCGGCGGCCATGACGCGTTCCTGCGTGGACGGGCTGATCCGGGTGGTGCCTCCGGTCCTGCCGGATCAGCACGTAGGACACCGTCGTCAGTGAGACCCCGGCCCGTTCGGCAACATCCCTGATGGTGGGGCTGGACATGCTCCTCACTGTTTTCTCCTATCGTTCCTCCGCGCAGTTTTCGGTTTGGAAGTGCGTGCGGTTCGGGGGTGCGTGCATCACTCCGTGTGCGGATGTATTGCCTGGCCTTCGAGCTGCTCCGGGTCCCACGGCGGTTCGGCGGCCATGTCCACACCCGTTCCGGATGCGGACCGCGGCCCCACGGCCACCTCGGCGGCGGGGACGTGCGCCTGCCTGCTGATTCCCCCGCGGACGCTCTCGACGATTTCGTCGCCGAGCAGCGGACCCGTGTAGCCGATGCTGAGCTGCCCGCCGTGCGCCGTGGTGCTGTAGTTCCCCAGGGCGTCGGAGACGATGCCCTCCCGGTCCACCGCGGCCGACACGGCGGCGGGGTCCGGTGCGGCAACGGTGAAGCGCAGGTCATGCACCAGGACCGGCAGGACGTAGAAGTTCTTCACGCCCAGGCTGCCGGTGTCCTCCTCGGTGACTGCCCGCACAATGGTGCGTCCGTCGTCGGGAGTGGCAGTTGACGGCAGGGCCACGATGACTTCGGGAACCATCTGCTGCAGCACGGCGGGTTCAAGCACATCAGGCGAGATCGCGGTCAGGACGGTGTCCCGTGCCGCGGCGGCCGCGTCCAGCCGCTTGCGGATGCCGGCGATGTCCGCGTCCAGTCCGGTGTGCACGGCAATCACCACCCTGCGCCGGACCATGAGGCCGTCGTAGCTGACGGTGGGCCGGCCGTTGCCCACATCCTGTCCTTCCTCGGCCTGTGCGAGGACCCGGTTCGCGACGTCCGCCGCGTTGGCGGGGCTGCTCGCGGGCGGGGCGGGAGCCGGATTGGCCGCCGGACTGGCCTGGACACCGCCGGTGCAGCCGGCCAGGGAGAGGGCCAGCAGCACCGCCGGTGCGATAAGCGGCGTCCGTTTCATCTCATGTCCCCGCCGGGTAGGCCAGCTTGTACTTCGAGGCGTAGTACCCCTCGGGCCGGGTTTCCAGGACTGGCTTGTCGGCGTTGATGGGATCGTTGTTCCGCAGGTCGCCTACGGCGAACTGGACCATCATGTCGTGGTCCTCATGCACCAGGTTGTGGCAGTGGACCATGTACCGGCCGCCGAGGTGCTTGCCGGTGTCGAACTGCATGAGGACGGTGACCGACTCACTCTCACCCGCGTAGAAGACGTCCTTTGGCCCGCCTTCCCAGGCGAAGGGCTTGCCGCCGTTGGTGTTGCGCCCGATGATTTTGCCGTCGATCAGGTGGATATGGACCGGATGGAACCAGCCGCCGGACTCGTTGACGATGGTCCACTGCTCCACCTGGTTGCGCTGCGGGTTGGCGAAGCACCGGGTGAAGTTGGATTTTTCCACGGTGTCCCAGGTTTCACCGTTGATGGTCCACTCCCCGCCGTGCCGCTGGACCCGGAGTATCCTCTTGGCCACGGCCATGTCCGGGGTCAGTGCCATGGTGTCCAGCCCGCCGAGTGCCTTCGTGGGGTGCGGGCCGGCATCCAGCGTGGTGGGGATGGCCGCGATGGTGCGGGACCCGGGCTGCGCGGGGGAATCTGCCACCACCTGGAACTTCATGACCTTGCCGGTATTGGCGAAGTTCACGTTGTTCTTGTTGCTCAGGTTCCGCAGCTCCACCGACTGCCCTGGCTTGTACTTCCGGAAGTCGATCAGCACCTCGTAGCGTTCGGCCGTGCCCTGCCGCCAGGAGGACACCGCCTGCACCTTGGGGGTCATCCCGGCGTCGGTGCCCACCACATGGAAGGGGTCACCGTTGGACAGGGCGAAGCGGTAGGAGCGGGTGATCGATCCAACCAGGAAGCGGAACCGGTAGATGCGCGGCTTGACCTTCATGGTGGGCCACGGCACGCCGTTGACCATGATGATGTCGCCCCACAGGCCGGCGTGGCCGTTGTCGTTGTAGCCGAGGGACCCGTCGGCGTTCAGCATCACATCGGAGACGAGGATGGGCACGTCGAACTCGCCCTGCGGCAGCTGCGCCCGCTCACGCGCGCTGGTGATGGAGTAGATGGAGGCGAGCCCCGAGTACACGCCCTGGGCCGTCAGCATGTGGTTGTGGTCGTGGTACCAGAGCGTCCGCGCTGCCTGCCAGTTTGGATAGTGGTAGTTCTTCACCCTGCCCGGCGCAGTGCGGTCGTTGGCGTACCCGTCATACTGGGGCAGCGACGCTGATCCGTGCAGGTGGGTGACGGTGTTAAACGTGTTCGGGTAGAGCAGGCCGGTGGCAGGCAGGCGGTTGCTGATCCTCAGCTCGCTCCTGGTGCCCTGCTGCACGCGGATAGTGGGGCCCGGGAAGATGCCGTTGTACCCAGCCAGGGTGGTGCTCAGCCCCCGTGCGATCTGGGCCTTCCCCAGCTTCTGGTTCAGTGCATATTTGGCAAACGGCGTGCCGTCGCGGTCCCGGCCCGTGGCATAGGGCAGCAGTTCGGGAGGCCGCCGAAAGACGTTGGTGAACGGAACCGGCATGTTGGCCGGGGCAAGCTGGCTCGGCGTGACGGCCGCTGTTTCGTCGTCGTCCGCGCCCCGGCGTCCGGGGACACCTGCGAGGGCCGGCCCTCCGGTTGATGCTGTGACGGCGACTGCGCCGCCCAACAGGCTTAGTTTCAACACGTCCCTCCGTGTTGTTGCCATGACATCCTCCCAGCTGGTTGCGATGGCTTCGGCGGCAGCATTGGCGCCGGGCCACATATGAGACACAGCCATGGTGCGCCGCGCGACTCCAGAAAACCTTGGGAAGCGGCGCTTGCGGGGGCCCGTCCCACCTGAATAGGTGGGAGGGCCGCCGTCGGAATGTCCGGGACGGAAGCCGCACGCTCAAACCGGCTCCCGCGGCCCCCCGCGGCGGGCGCCCCCTAGGTTTGGCCGCCGCAGGAGCGGGCAATCCTGCGGACTCCCGGCTATTCACAACGGAACGGCGGCAGAATGCATTGACGAGCAAAGGAGCGTGGTCCCATGCATGAGGAAGGTCTTCGGCGCCAGATCATGGGCGTCATCAGCCACGTCCTCACTGACGAGGCAACGGACCTGCACGTACGGATGGCGCTGCTGCGGCACCTTGGCGAGAACCCCGGAAGTCCGGAACAGGCCCTGCTGGCACACCTCCGCGGTTGCCGGGGCCAGGACGCCGGCCGGGCAGAGGGATCCGCCGCAGCTGGTTCGTCCTGAACCTGGCTGCTAAAACGTTCCGAAGACTGGGGTGGGTCACCGCGGGTGGGTCACCGCGGGTGGTCGCCTTGGGGGTTGTCTCCCCGCAGGTGGTCCCCCTTTGCAGGTGGACGGGGGCTCTTTTGAGGGTGGACCCGCCGGGCATTTATCCAAGGTCTTTATTTGAAGCTTGCCTTGGTCGGTGGCAGTCACCTGGCCTGGCCTAAGAGGTTCTGGGGGCCATCTTGAGCACAGAAGGAGTCACCATGTTTGCAAAATTCCACCGCACACGGCTCAGAGGCGGGCTGGCAACTGTTGCCGCCGGCGCCCTGCTGGCAGCTGCCGTATCGCCATTGGCTGCTATGCCGGCGAGCGCCGCCACCGCAGGCGTGGGACCCGTGGATCCGTCCAACGGCTTTCCCACCTGGTTTTCCGACGGCACGGTGAAGCTGCAGCTTTGCTACATGGCCGGCGCGGGCTGCCTCTCCGAGCCGCCTGACCCCGCCGCGCCGCCGTCGTATCCGGACAACTTCCCTGAGGAGGCCTTCTGGTTCGCTGCCGAGGCCGCCGGCGGAAACCTGCGGCTCTACGAGGCGGCGCTCGAAGGCGCCCACACCAACGGCATCGTGGAGCCAGGGGAACAGATGGGCTTCGCCCGGCTCCGGTTCATCGTCGAGAACATCCTGCCGAACACCGCCTACACCATCACGCACCCTTACGGCGTGAATGTGCTCACCTCCGAAGCGGATCCCAAGAACCCTGCGGTGGGCAGGATCAAGACCACGATTGACTCCGGCGTATGCGCTCCGAGCCCCACCGCACCCTGCAACTGGGCAGGAGTCGGCGCCGCCTTCCTGGGCGACTACAAGGCCGGCAGCACGGCGACCTTCCTTCGCCAGGTGGGCGCCGCGCCCGGAACCCTGGGCGACATCAACACCCCACGGGCGGTCACCGGGGCACCCTCCGGCACCAACGCCGTCGTCATCACCGGGCCCAACGCCGGCGGTCCGGGAATCAACACCCTCACGGTCAGCACGTTCACCGTGCAGGGACTGATAGCCGAAGGATCCGACGGCGCACCCTCCACCCCGGACCTGGCGGCAGCCAGCGACAGCGGACGTTCCGCCACGGACAACATCACCAATGTCACGGCACCCACCTTCACCGGAGCCTTGCCGGCCGGAAGCACAGCACCCGTGCAGCTGATTGTGGACGGCGCCGCAACCCCCGTGGCCACCACCCTGGCCGGCGGAAACTACACCGCCCGGCTGGCGCCGCTCAGCCAGGGCGTCCACAAAATACAGTCCCGGACCGCCAACCCGGCCTACGTGCCCGACCCGCTGACGGGAGTCGTGCCGGCAGGCGTTCCGCAGTACCTGACCTCTCCGACGCTGACGTTCACCGTGGACAGTGCCGCGCCGGTGGCCTCGGTCATCGCACCATTCCCGTCCACGCCGACCCTGGACAACACGCCGACGCTGAACTTCGGCAGTGAAGCCGGCGCCAGGTTTGAATGCCAGCTGCTGCCCAGCAACACGGAGTGGGATCCCACCTGCGCCGCCCCCAAAACCTGGGACGCCCAGGCCAACGGGACCTACGTGTTCAACGTCCGGGCAACGGATGCGGCCGGCAACGTCAGCGCCGTAGCCACCCGGACCGTGCAGATCGGCCCTGCGGATACTGTGGCTCCGACCGTCACGGGCCGGGCACCCGCCTCGGCCGCCGCCGGCGTGGGTACGGGCACGAATGTCACAGCCACTTTCAGTGAGTTCGTCCAGGGCGTCTCCGGCAGCACCTTCACGCTGAAGAACGCCGCCGGGGTCACGATCCCGGCGACCGTGACCTACGACCAGGCCACCCGGCGCGCAACGCTCGACCCCGCCGCCCTGCTCACCCCGAGCACTACCTACACCGCCACCCTGACCGGCGGCACGGCCACCATCCGCGATCTGGCCAACCGGCCGCTGGCCTCAACGAGCTGGCGGTTCACCACAAGCGCCGCACCCACCGTTTCCTCCCGGGCCCCGGGTGTGAACGCGACCGGGGTGCTCCGGACGGCCAACATCACCGCAACATTCAGCAAGCCGGTCAACGGCGTAAGCACCACCACGTTCACCCTGAAAAACGCCTCCACCGGCGCGGCGGTGGCAGCCACCGTCACCCGCAACGGGACCACCAACCAGTGGATCCTGAACCCGGCCGCCACCCTTGCGGCCAGCACCAGGTACACCGCTACCATCACGGGCGGCCCCGCCGCGGTACGGGATGTGGCCGGCACTCCCCTGGCCAGCACGGCCTGGAGCTTCACCACCGGCACCCGCTAAGCGGCTGAACTAAAACACCAGGCAGCACCGCCCGCAGGTTGGGGCGGTGCTGCCTCATGTGAACGGCTAAACCTCGTCTGCGCCGGTTCCCGCCATGCGGTTGGTTCGTCGGTTGATCAGCCAGGTGATGAACCACAGCACGACGCCGATCGCCATCAGTCCGCCGGCGATCTGATACTGGATGACGTTCCGCCCCACCCACGGGCCGGCGAGGAAGGCACACAGCAGCGCGGCGAGCAGCGGCAGCTGCCCCGGTGACGTGAAGAACACCTCGCGGTTGGGGTCACGCTTGCGACGGAGGACCAGGCAGGCCACGTTGACCACGGTGAACACACACAGCAGCAGGAACGCGGTGGTGCCGGAGAGGTTGGCCACGATGTTGCTCTCCGGATCGCTGGTGACGTACCAGATCAGGCCCAGCGCGAGGACGGTGGAGAACGCGATGCCGGCCCATGGTGTGCGCCGGCTGGGCAGCACCTTGCCCAGCGGCCGCGGCAGCACGTCCTGCCGGGCCATGCCGTAGATCAGGCGGCTGGCCATCAGCATATTGATAAGCGCCGTATTGGCGACGGCGAAGACCGCGAGGAAGGGGAAGATCCTGTCGATCGGGAAGTCCGGCGAGCCCTTGTGCACCACCTCCAGGAGCGCGGCGCCTTCGGCCTCCCGGATGTTTTCCAGTTCGGTGGGTGAGAGCACGCTGACCACGGATACGGCCACCAGCATGTAGAGGATCACCGCTATGCCAAGACCGGTCAGCATGGTCCGGGGGAAAATCTTCTCCGGGTGCTGGGTCTCCTCCACCATGTTCACGGAATCTTCGAAACCGACCATCGCGAAGAAGGCGATTGAGGTGGCCGCGGTGACCGCCAGGAAGAGTCCCTTGTCCTGGTAGTCGTTGAAGACGAAGATCTCCCCCGCATTACCGGTGCCCTGGGTCATGACGTAGAAGCCGACTCCGATCACAATGCACAGGGCGGTCATCTCCACCAAAGTCAGCACCACGTTGAATTTCACGCTCTCCCCCACGCCGCGCAGGTTGATCACCGCCAGCAGCAGCATGAACCCCATCGCCACCGCGGTGATCACGCCCTGCCCGGGCAATCCCATCCAGCCGTTGATTTCCAGGCCGCCGAAAAAGTTCTGGGCGAGCACGTTCGCGGAGGTCGACGCGCTGGTGATGCCTGAGCAGACGACGGCGAACGCGACCAGGAAGGTGACGAAGTGGATGCCGTACGCCTTGTGCGTGTATAGGGCTGCACCTGCTGCCTGCGGATATTGCGTGACCAACTCCAGGTAGGAGAAGGCGGTCAGCGTTGCGACGACGAATGCCAGCAGGAACGGCAGCCAGACGATGCCGCCCACCGTGCCGGCCATGGTCCCGGTGACTGCGTAAACGCCCGCACCGAGGATGTCTCCGACAATGAAGAGGAGCAGGAGCTTGGGTCCGAGGACCCGTTTCAGCTCCGGCGCGTCGCCTTCGGGGGTTGCGTCGAACACTTCATGGGATGTCGTGCTCATGGTTGACCTCCACAGCGGTACCGGTCCTCGTGGAACCGCGGCCGGGGTTCCGGCCTCGGCGTGACCTACTTCACTGTGAACCTGGGCCAATCAGTTTTGCAATACCGCGGGCTACCGCTTGCCCTTCTTGCGCGAACCCTTGCCGCGACCCTTGTCCGGGTTGGGCGCATAGCGCTGGGCAACCTTCGGCTTCTTGGCGCCGGCGCCCGCACCGCTGCCGCGGCGGTCCGGCTTAGGCTCCTTCTTCTCTTTCTCCTGCCGGGAGGACGGTTGCCGTGAGCTTTGCGCCGTGCGCCCGCGGACAATGCCGATGAACTCCTCGATGACCTCGTCCGTGGTGTCGCTGGGCCAGGCGAGGGCAATCTGGGTTCCGGGCGCCCCGGTCAGGCGGCGGGCCACAGTGTCTTTGATGTTGAAATGCCGGGCAACCGACATGGGCAGGATCAGCAGTCCGGCACCGGACGCCACCACCTGCAGGGCCGTCTCCGGCCCGCCCAGTTCATCGGCGTCGAGGAAGGTTTCCTCCGCGAGGTCCTCCAGCGCCACCTCCTCGAACACGCTGATTTCGTGGCCCTTGGGCGCCACCACCACCGGCTGTTCCTCGTAGAGCGGGATGACGTTCAGGCCTTCGCGCTCCACTGGGAGGCGGATAAAGCTAAGGTCCGCCGAACCGTCCTGCAGCACCGAAAGCTGCGTCCCGTCGTCGGACATGAACGAACGAAGGGGAACGTCCGGCATGCGCTCCTCCCAGCGCCGGATCCACTTCCCCGGCGTTACGCCGGCGACGTAGGCGAAGCGGAGCTCGCGCGGCGGGGACTCCGGCGCGGCCGGGTCCAGGGTGGGTTCATCTTCAGCGGGCACACCTTCACAGTACTGCCACCGGCACTCACAGCGCGGCGCGTGTTGGGCGCAGGCATTGGTCAGGGGAACGGGCACAGCCGGATACCCTTAATGCATGACCTCTGCTAACTCCCAGTCCATGAAGCCGGCCACCGTTGCCAAGAAACTTGGCATCTACCTGCCTGCGACGCCCCAGGAGTTCCAGGATTCGACCATCACGCGTGCGGAGTTCGCCGAGCTGCAGTCCAACCCGCCGGAGTGGCTGGCCGAACTGCGCCGCAACGGCCCGCACCCCCGCCCGGTGGTGGCGCAGAAACTCAACGTCTCCATCAGCGGCCTTGCCCGCGGCGGGGTTGAAGAGGCGCTGACGACGGCGGAGATCACCGCGCTGCTGCAGGCTCCCCCTGCGTGGCTGGTAGCCGAGCGCGCCACGCACGCCGCGGTCCGCGCCGAAGCCCAGCGCGTGAAGGACGAGGCTGCCAAGAAGGCTGCAAAGAAGGCCAGCCAGGGCTGAGGCTCCCGGGCCGCTCCGGCCCTTGGCGGTATGCGGCTGCCCGGTTTCGGGCCAAACCCTTGGGGAAACCCGGAATTCTGATCCCCCCGCCCTAGGGGCAGGTGGGGGTTCCAACCCGGTGGGGGGTGCATGTCCCCCGCACCGCCGAACACCGGGTGCGCCCGCCCTGACATGGGCAAATCACCTTCCTCCCCCTCAGTGGCCCCTTAATGTGGGGGGCCCAGAAGCGCGGCCAAATTGGTGCCGCAGCGTGTTTTCCCAAGCCGAAACGCACAGCGTTTCCCCAAGGGGACCTCTTGATTCTGTGATTGTGCGTGAAGGTCGCGCACCTCGGATCGATGAGGTCATCATGAAACCAGCACAAAACGAGCCGGGGGCGCACACGTCCCGCCTTCCCGGCGGCCGCAGGGCCGGTGTCCTTGCCACCGTCTCCGCAGTCATCTGCTCAACGTCCCTGTTTGCCATTCCCGCCGCCAACGCGCTTGTACCGGCTTTCCCGGACAACATCGTTGTCTTCCCCGACCGTGACTTCGTCTCCATCGAGGGCTACGAGGGACACGCCGGCCAGACTGCCACGCTTGAAGTCAAGCGCGCCGGAAAGATCATCGGCTCGGCCGAGGCAGCAGTCGACGCCGGCGGCGTCGCCTTTGAGGTTAACCACCCTGGCGGCGTCTGTTGGGGTGCCGGCACCGGCCTCAACGTCACCCCGGACATCCGTCCCGGAGACGTCGTCTCCATGCGGTTCGGCACAACACCCGCCGGCGAGACGACTGTGCAGGACACCTACGTCACCGGCGATGCCGTACGCAGCGGGAGCACCGTCACCGTCAAGGGACACATCGGCGCCACCGTCAACCGCGCCCAGCTGGAACAGCGCATCATCGAGCCGGCACTGAAGGACACCAGCATTGGCCGCCGCGACATCCGCGCCATTCCGGGTGCCATCACCCCTTCCGACAAGGGCGGATACTCCTCCGGGCTGGAAGTGACGGGCGACACCTTCACCGCCACCTACATCTTCGATGATCCCGCAAATGCTGAAATCGCTGCCAACGCCGGGCTGGGCGAACGTGCCATGGCCTGGGAGTTCGAAGACGCGGACGCCAACCGGCAGGGTCTGACCATCGCAGAGTACGGCGAGCCCGGCGGCCCGGGCATGGGCGGCTGCCCCAACGGCCCGCTGCAGTCTGGTCCCCCCGCACCGTCCAGCATCACAGCCGCCAAGGTTTCCGGCGGACTCAAACTGAACTGGAGGCCGGCCGAAGCCATCCCCGGAACCCCGGCCATCACCGGCTACCGTGCCGTTGCAGTCGGCAAGACGGTGACCGGCAACGAGCAGGTGGAGATCGGCAAGCGCATCTCCGGCCAGGCAGCCACCGGCACCACCATCACCGGCCTCTCCGCCACCGAGGACTACGACGTCTACGTCGTCGGCGTCAGCAGCGTGGGCGAGACCTACCCCGCCGCCCACGCCATCCCGGTGACGGACAGCACGCCCCCGACCGTGTCTGCGACGCCCAACGGAGGCACCTCACCGGTCGCCCAGCGGGTCACACTCGGCGCCAGTGAGGCCGGCAGCGACATCTACTACACCACCGACGGTTCCGATCCGGTCCTCTCCGGCGGCGTGCTCGGGGCCACTGCAATCCGCTACACCGGCCCGATGGACATCGCCACCAACACCACGCTGAGGTTCGCCGCCTTCGACCCGTCCGGCAACGTCTCCACCATCGGTGAAGCCGTCTTCAAGGTCACCAACGATCCCGTGCCCGCCGCTCCGGCCTTCACAGGGGCCCCCGTGGTGGGCCAGGGCACGGCCACACTGACATGGACCGCCCCGGAGCCGGGCGCCGCCGGCCTGACCATCACCGGCTACACCCTCCAGGCCTACACCGCTGACGGCACAGCGTTCGGCGCACCCAAGACGGCCGCGGGCACCGCAACGTCCCTGGTCTACAGCGGACTCGCGGGCGACACTGCCTACCAGTTCACGATCAAGGCCAGCAACGTCAACGGCACCGGGCCCGAGTCGGCAAAGACAGCCCCCGTCACCGCACAGGGCGCCGTCGTCGCAGTGGCCGGCCCGGACCAGAACGTTGTCCGCCGCACCACGGCCACCACGGTCACCCTTGACGGCACCGGCTCCACCGCCACCGGGGCAACCTACCGGTGGGAGCAGGTACTGACCGGGACAGCTGATCCGGACAAGGTCACGCTCACCGGCGCCACCACGCTCAAGCCGACGTTCAGCCTCCCGGTCTTCAGCTCTCCGATGACCAACAATCCGCTCACGTTCCGCCTCACCGTGACGGTCGGCTCGACCATCCGGACCGATGAAGTCAAGGTTGCGCCGGTTCCGGACCGGGTAACCATCGGCCTCGCGCAGTGGAAGACCGGCGACCTCAGGATTGAGGGCACCAGCTCCGTGGTCGGAGGCACCGTCACCATCCGCGTCGGCAGCGCGACCGGCCGCATCCTGGGCCAGGCAGCCGTCACGGCGGCTGTGGCACCGGCAACGGGCGGCGCCTACACCCTGCGGCTCCGCAATGCGGCAGCCGGGACCACCAACCCGGGCACCGTGTGGATTGAATCCACGCTTGGCGGCACCGCCGGCCCCAAGGCGGTAGCCAACAAGTAAACAACCCAGCATTAACCACCGGGTCCGGTGGCCGGCGGCATCAGCCGTCAGCCACCGGACTTCGTGGTGTTCGGGGTTTGCTTGTTTTCAGGGCAAGTTAGGAGCTGCTGGTGGCGTCCTGCACTTCGCCCACCAGCTCCTCGATGATGTCCTCGAGGAACAGCACTCCGGTGGTGTTGCCCCGCGCGTCGAAAACCCTTGCCACGTGGGCGCCGGTGCGGCGCATGGTGGCCAGGGCATCCTCCAGCTCGCTGCCGCGGAAGGTCGAGGCCAACCGGCGGATGCGTTTCTCCGGCACGGGACGGCTGAACTTCTCCGCCGTGGTGAGGTCCATGACGTCCTTCAGGTGAAGGTAACCGGAAGGGTCGCCGTCGTCGTCGGTCAGGATGTAACGGGAGTATCCGTGCTCGGCGACCGCGCGCTGGATGTCCGCCGGCGTCGATGACGCCGGCAGGAGCACCATCTCGGCGATGGGAACCTCGACGTCGGCCACGGTCTTTTCCGTGAACTCGAAGGCTGCGGTGAGGGCACCGGTGTTGTCGGTCAGCACGCCTTCCCTGGTGGATTGCTCCACAATGTTGGCCACCTCGTCCAGGGTGTAGGCGCTGGTGGCTTCGTCCTTGGGCTCCACCCGGAACAGCCGGAGGATGGAGTTGGCGATGCCGTTCAGGGTCCAGATGACCGGTTTGAACACGCGCGCCACCATCACCAGCGGCGGGGCCAGGATAAGCGCCGCCCGGGTGGGGACCGAGAACGAGATGTTCTTGGGCACCATCTCACCGAGCACCACGTGCAGGAAGGTCACCAGCAGCAGCGCCGCAACGAATGCGATGATTCCGATGGCTTCGCCGGAGAGGGATGTCAGGCCCAGCGGGATCTCCAGCAGGTGGTGGATCGCCGGTTCGGAGACATTCAGGATCACCAGCGAGCAGACCGTGATGCCCAGCTGGCTGGTGGCCAGCATGAGCGTGGCATGCTCCATCGCCCACAGCGTGGTTTTCGCGGCCTTGCTGCCCGCCTCCGCCTTGGGCTCGATCTGCGACCGGCGGGCAGAGATGACGGCGAACTCGGCACCGACGAAGAAGGCGTTGACCACCAGCAGGACGGCAAGCCAGATGATGCCCGGAAGATACTCACTCATGGGTCAGCTCCTGGGTCAGGTTGTCGACGATCCGGTCGTGGGCGCTCCTGGGCGGCTCCGCCGATTCCTCCGGCGTGAATTTGAGGCGCTCGACGTGCGTGCCGGCAACCCGCTCCACGCGGAGGGCGCCGCGGTCGATGGCCACCTCGTCGCCGAGTTCAGGGATGCGGTCCAGCTGGTCCGTGACGAATCCGGCCACGGTGTCGTAGTCCTCGCCGTCGGGGACGGCGATGCCGGTCCGGTCCATGAGCTCGTCCGGCCGCAGCGAAGCGTCGAAGGTGATGGAGCGGCCGGTCCTGACCACGCCAACGCGGGCGCGGTCGTGCTCGTCCTCCAGTTCGCCGACGATCTCCTCCACCAGGTCCTCCAGGGTGACGATGCCTGCCGTTCCGCCGTGTTCGTCGGAGACGATGGCCACCTGGAGGCCCTGTTTGCGGAGCAGCACCAGAAGGGAGTCAACGCCCATGGATTCGGGGACCATGAGCGGTTCGATCATGAGGTCGGCTGCGAGGACGCCGGCCCGGTCCTCGAGGGCTATCGCGAACGCCTGCTTGACGTGCAGCACGCCGAGCACGTCGTCTCGGTCGCGGCCGATGACGGGAAACCGCGAATAGCCGGTGGAACTGGCCAGCGCGATGATCTGTTCGGCCGTGTCGTCGGTGTTTACCGCGGTCATGCGGACGCGCGGCGTCAGAACGTCGGCAGCGCTGTGCTCGGAGAAGCGCAGTGTCCGGTGCAGCAGGGCCGCATGGTCCAGGTCCAGGACGCCTTCCAGCGCGGAGCGGCGGACCAGTGAGCTCAGCTCTTCGGCGCTGCGGGCACCAGAGAGTTCCTCTTTGGGCTCAATGCCGAAGGACCTGATGACGGCGTTCGCTGTGTTGTTGAACAGGAGGATGACGGGCTTGAGCACCGTGGTGAAAAGGGTCTGGAACGGGATCACCACCTTGGCGGTGGTCAGCGGCAGCGCCAGCGCGAAGTTCTTGGGAACAAGTTCACCGATCACCATCGAGAAGATGGTGGCGATGAAAATCGCGACGACGGCACCCACCCCGGGCACGAGGCCTTCCGGGAACCCGGCAGCCGTCAGCGGCCCGCTCAGCAGCTTGCTGATGGCAGGTTCAAAGGTGTACCCGGTCAGGAGGGTGGTGAGGGTGATGCCCAGCTGCGCACCGGAAAGGTGCGTCGAGGTGATTTTCAGGGCTTTGATGGTCGGGGCAAGGCGCTTCTCACCCCGGGCCTGGCGCGCTTCCAGGTCGTTGCGGTCAAGGTTGACCAGGGCAAACTCGGATGCGACGAAGAATCCGGTGCCGACTGTCAGGATCAAGCCGATCCCGACCATGATCCATTCATTCATTGGGGGCGCCCCTCTCCCGGACTGACCGGCGTGCCGGTCGAATGGTGAGGGGCCAGGGCATATGTGAAGGAGGGTCGTCCATAGTGCCATCCACTATATCGGGTGTTCCTGTGCCGCTCTCCGCTTAGGCCGGGGCGCCTCTCGGGTACGCGGCCATCAGCGCGGCTGACGCAACCCAGACGGCGCCCACCACAACAAGGCTGAGTGCCCCGCCGAATTCCGTGGCGGAGGCGGCGAGGGCTGCGCCGCCGGCTGAGGCGCTGGCACGGAAGCCCGCGCCGACGGTGAAAATCTGGGACCTGAGGTGGGGCGGGCTCAGATGGCTGCGCAGGAAGAGCATCGCGGCGGCCGTGGATGCGGTGAAGACGCCGGACAGGCCGATGGCGATGACGGTCCAGGCCGTTCCGATGTCCACGGCGGCGCCGACCGTCAGCAGGCCGGTGGCCAGGAAGCCGGCCATCATGACGGCGTGCGGCCGTGCCCGGCTGGGGCGGACCGTCTCGCACAACGCACCCAGCAGGCTGCCGACGGCGAAGGAGGTCACCACGAGCGCACCTTCGCTGGGTGAGCCGATCCGTTCGATGGAGAGGGCGACGGCGGCGATCGCCAGCCCGCCCTGGCCAAACTGGGTCAGCGTGGAGGCAGCGGTGACCACCGCCAGGGGGCGGTGGCTGAAGATCCGGTGCAGTCCGGCAGCGACTGCCGCCCACGGCGAAACCCTCGGCCCCGAGTGCGGCTTCAGCCCGATGACGGCAACGCCCACTGCTCCTGCCGCGGCGGTGGCGGCCAGCACCGCCAGCGCGGCCGGGGCGGGCAGGAACACAGTCAGGATGGCCACGAAGGCCGGTCCGGCGACGGCTGAGACGTTGTAGGAAAGGGCATCGAAGGCGAACGCCCGGCGGCCGCCGGGGATCACGTCGGCGACGAAGCTGGAAAGTCCGCCCATGTAGAAGGGTGACGCTACCCCCGCCACAGCCAGGCAGGCGAACACCAGCGGCAGCGGGAGCAGGCCGAGGAACGCGGTCGCCGCGAAGGCCAGGGCGGTCAGGACCCCGGAAGCGGCCACAAGCAGGGCGGGGCACCGGGCCCGGTCGAGGGCGGCACCTGCCAGCGGTGAGGCGAGGACGCTCGGGCCGAGGGACACCGCCACCAGCGCGCCCCCGATGCCAACGTCGTTCATTTGCTGCACAGCAAGGATGGGGATTGCCACAGCGGAGCCGGCCATGGCCATCCGCGGGGGTATCGAAGCCGCGAGGTATCCGGGCGCACTCATGGACCCACCGTACAATGCGAGGGAACGGCAGGCGGGCAGGAGCAGTTATGGCGGAAACAACCATTGACGCGGTGATGGCCGAACTGGCCACGCTCGAGGATCCGAAGATGCGCGAGGCGAACCGGAAGCGCGGCGATGACCACGGCGTGAACCTGTCCGCGCTACGCGCGGTCGCGAAGCGGCTGAAGACCCAGCACGAGCTGGCCGTCGAACTGTGGACCACGGATGACACCGCGGCCCGGCTGCTGTCACTGCTGATCTGCCGGCCGAAGGCCTTCGGGTTCCAGGAACTGGACACCATGCTGCGCCAGGCCCGCGCCCCCAAGGTGCATGACTGGCTGGTGAACTACGTGGTGAAGAAGAGCCCGCACGCCGAACAGCTGCGCATGGCCTGGACGGACGACCCCGACCAGGTGGTCGCGAGCGCAGGCTGGGCCCTGACCACCGAGCGGGTCGCGAAAAAGCCTGAGGGCCTCGACCTGCCCGGGCTCCTGGACACGATCGAGGCGGAAATGAAGGATGCCCCGGACCGCCTGCAGTGGGCGATGAACCACACCCTGGCCCAGATCGGCATCGAGCATTCCGAGCACCGTTCCCGGGCCATCGACATCGGCGAACGGCTGGCAGTGCTGAAGGATTACCCCACCCCGCCGAACTGCACGTCTCCTTTCGCACCGGTGTGGATCAACGAGATGGTGAGCCGGCGGGGCGCGGTCTGAGGCGCGCGGCACTTGACCGTGACACCCGTCACTGCTTTACTAAATGAACTCCATTCATTTATCCGGCATCACGGACCAGGACTCGGGTGAGCCCCGATGTTCCGGGCGGGGAGATGGCACTGACGGCGCTGCCACCGCTTCATCGCACCCGGCGATGCCCATGAGTGAGCTTTTTGCTTGCACTCATGCCCCTCCCGCCGCCCGCGGCGGCATCAACGCTTAGGAATCCCATGAGCTCAGCCCCTGACACGCAGACCCCCACGGACGGAAGCCGGCCAGGCAGCGGGACAAGTAGGGCAGGCAACGGTTGGCGCCGGGTGCTGGGCGTCCCTTCCCTGGTTCTGCTCGGACTGGTCTACATGGTGCCCCTCACGATCTTCAGCACCTATGGGATCGTCGTCGAACTGACAGGCGGACGCCTCTCCGCGGCCTATGCCGCCGCCCTGGTGGTGATGCTCTTCACCGCCCGGTCCTACGGCCGGATGGCGCAGGCCTTCCCGTTCGCCGGATCCGCCTACACGTATGCCACAAGGTCGTTCGGTGCCGGCCTGGGCTTCATGTCCGGCTGGTCCCTCCTGCTCGACTATCTGCTCCTGCCGATGATCAATTACCTGCTCATCGGCATTTACCTGAACGCCGCCTTCCCGGCGGTGCCGGCATGGATGTTCATGGTGGTGTCGATCGCTGCCGTGACCACACTGAACATTCTCGGGATCACAGCGGTGGCCAGGGCAAACTTCGTGGTGGTGGGACTCCAGGCGCTCTTTATAGTGCTGTTCGTGGGACTGGCCTGGGCCTCCGTCTCGGGGTCCGGGAAGCTTGACCTGCTGGCCCCGTTCACCGGAGTCGATGGCGCCGGGGGCTTCTCGCCCATTCTTGCGGGTTCCGCGATCCTGTGCCTCTCCTACCTGGGATTCGATGCCGTCTCAACCTTCGCTGAGGAGGCAAAAAACCCGCGGCGGAGCATCCCGCGGGCCATCATGCTGACCACCGTCCTGGCCGGGCTGATCTTCCTGGGACTGGCCTACATCAGCCACCTGCTGCTCCCGGTGGACACCTTCGCCAATACGGACTCCGCGGCGATCGAAGTGGTGGGTGCGGCGGGCGGCAACCTCCTGGTCGCTTTTTTCACCGCCGCCTACATTGCCGGAAGCCTCGGATCCGCGCTGACCTCACAGGCCTCGGTTTCCCGGATCATCTACTCGATGGGCCGCGGCCGGGTCATGCCCGCGGTCTTCGGGCGCCTCCATCCGCGCCTGTGCACACCCGTGGTTCCGATCATCGTCACCTCGGGGGTTTCACTGCTTGCCCTCGTTCTCGACTTGACCACCGTGTCCTCGCTGATTAGCTTCGGCGCCCTTGTTGCCTTCTCGGTGGTCAACCTGTCCGTCATCAAGCACTACTTCATCGACCAGAAGAGCCGCGGAACCAAGGGCATGCTGCACAACCTCCTGCTGCCGGGAATCGGCTTTGTGCTGACACTGTGGCTCTGGACCAGCCTCAGCGGACTGTCATTCTCGCTTGGCCTCTCCTGGGCGGCACTTGGCCTCGCCTACCTGGCCTACCTCACCCGCGGCTTCCGCCGCCCGACGCCGCACCTGCAGCTCGAGGAGTAGCCGACGAAGGCGCCCGGTTGGAGTGGACCAACCGGGCGCATCAGAAAACCTTGACGCACGATATGTACCTCCATGGTGTATTCCTACGCATCGGTGGTTTTCCTGAACACCGCCGTGGCCGGCGCCGCCGGCCTGCTCGCCTGGGCCCTCGTGGAACGCATCAGGCTCGGCAGCGCCAGCAGCATGGGCGCCGCCTCCGGACTGATTTCCGCCCTCGCGGCCATCACCCCGGCATGCGGCGCCGTGAGCCCCCTCGGCGCGCTGGCCATCGGAGTGATTGCCGGGGCCGCCTGCTCCCTGGCCATCGAAACTGAAGTTCCGCCTCGGCTTCGACGACTCGCTCGACGTCGTCGGTGTGCACCTCATCGGCGGCATCATCGGAACCCTGCTGATCGGGTTCTTCGCCACGGACGCCGCCCCGAACAAGGTCAACGGGCTCTACTAACCGGTCTGAAAAGAGAACGGATCTGCGTTTGCAGGCCGGGCCTACTTGGTAGGCCCGGCCTGCTCTGCATATTCAACGGCCTTACGGCCCACCTGCTCCAGGTAGGCCTCGGACTGGTTGTAGGACCAGATGGCGTCGGTCCATCCCTGCGCCGTGGTGAGATCGCGCCCGCCGCCGCACAGGTAACCGGCCGCGCTCAGGGCGGCGTCATCGATGTTGTGCGGGTCGGCCACACCATCCCCGTTGCCATCCTGCCCTGCGAGTTTCCACGTGGACGGGATGAACTGCATTGGCCCGACGGCGCGATCCCAACGGGCGTCGCCGTCCAGCGCGCCGCCGTCGGTGTCGGCAATGGCAGCGAATCCGTCGCCGTTGAGGCCGGGCCCGATGATCGGGCCACTCACCTTCCCTGAAGCCGTGAGGCGGCCTCCCCCGAGGGCGCCGTGCACTGATTCGACAAACCCGACGGCGGCCACCGTGTTCCAGCCGATCCTGCAGGCCGGCGCTGCGGCATTCGCCATGCCGGCCGCCGCGACGTATGCCCGCAGGGCCCGCGCGGGGATTCCTGTCCGCGCGGCGGTACGTGCCAGCCAGCCCGGGTCCACGGTCCTGGTGATGTTCACGGCGTGCGCACTGCCACCTGCCAGCGGCACGAACTTTCCCCCCGCCTGCGGCGGGGCCGGCTGGGCTGCACGCGCCCCCGCACCGGGCATTCCCGCAATGGTCGCGCCGAGGAGCCAGAAGGCACACGCAGTGATGGCGCAGAACGCGAAAAGGCTGAGAACCGCAAGGCGTTTCAGACGAAGCACGGAACAGCCTAACCCGGCAGCAGCCCGCGAATGCCCATATGGCACACAAAGGCGCCTCCGCCCTGTTGCGCGCGTCACATGGTCCTGCTGTCGTTCCTCCGCCTAATGACAAGCCATTCCCACAGAGTGGGAAATTCGGCGCCAAGTGCGCAGGGAGGAATGACATGACTGACGAACTACACATCGAGGGCGACACCCTCCCTCTCCGCGGCATCCGCGTGCTCGAGCTGGGCAGCTTCATCGCTGCCCCGTTCGCCGCCCGCCTCTTCGGCGACTTCGGCGCCGAGGTCATCAAGATCGAAAAGCCGCAGGGCGGCGACGAACTGCGCGACTGGCGCAAGACCCGCGGCACCACCTCCATGCTGTTCCGGACCATAGGCCGCAACAAGAAGTCCGTGGCCCTGGACCTCCGTTCGGAGGCGGGGCGCGAGGCGGTCAAGAAGATTGCTGCCCAGTGCGACGTGGTCATCGAAAACTTCCGTCCCGGCACGCTTGAGAAGTGGGGCCTGGGCCCTGACGTGCTGCAGGAGCTCAACCCCGAGCTCGTGATGGTACGTATCTCCGGCTACGGCCAGACCGGCCCGTACAGGAACCGCGCCGGCTTCGGCAGCTCGGCCGAATCCTTCGCTGGCCTGCGCTACATCACCGGCGAACCGGACCGGCCCGCAGGCCGTGCCGCCGCCAGCATGGGTGACACCGTCGCCGGACTTTACGGGGTCATCGGGGCCCTGATGCTCATGCTCCAGAAGGCCCGCGGACTCGGGACCGGCGCGTCCCAGGTGGTCGACGTCGCCCTCTACGAAGGCGTCTTCAGCCTGCTCGAATCACTGGTCCCGGACTATGACGCGTACGGCATGGTCCGGAAGCGCACCGGCGGCGCTTTGCCCGGCGTCGTTCCTACCGGCTCCTACCTCTGCGGCGACGGCCTGGAGGTGGTCATCGGCGGCAACTCCAACTCCGTCTTCGTCCGGCTCATGCGCGCCATCGGCCGGGAGGACCTAGCCGGGGACGAAACCCTCCTCGCCACGGAGGCCCGCGGTGCCCGCGAAGAGGAACTCAACGGTGCCATCTCCGCCTGGACCGGCAGCATGCAACTCACCGAGGTGCTGGACAAGCTGGACGACGCCGGAGTCCCGGCCGGCCCGGTCTACGACGCCCCGAGCATCGCCGTGGACAAGCACTACCTGGCGCGGGACATGATCCAGGCCCACGAGGTGGTCATCGAGGACGAGCCCGAGCTGATCCGGTTCCCCGGCGTGGTGCCCAAGATCCCCGGCCACGAGGGGCGTGTCCGCTGGGTGGGCCCGGAGCTGGGCCAGCACACCGCAGAGGTCCTGCAGGAGCTCGCCGGCATGGACGCCGACGAGATTGCGGCGCTCGGACTGCAGGAGGTGCGCTGACATGCAGGTGCAAATTACCGATGTCTTCCTGCGCGACGGCCTGCAGGACGAACCCGTCATCGTGTCAACAGCGCACAAACTGGAAATTGCCGGGGCCCTCGTGGATGCGGGTGTGAAGCGCATTGAAGCAGCCTCGTTCGTGAACCCGAAGCGGGTGCCCCAGATGGCCGACGCCGCAGAGGTTATTTCCTCTCTCCCGGCAGTCCCGGGAGTCACTTACACCAGCCTGGCGCTCAACGGGAAGGGCATCGAACGGGCCGTCGCCGCCGGGGCAACGGACATCCAGGTGGTCACCTCGGCCAGCCAGGCGCACAGCAACGCCAACGCCGGGCAAACCATTGAAGATGCCCTTGCCAGCCTCGGCGCGGCTGTCGCCAGGTTCCCGCAGGTGCGCTTCTTCGCAGGCATCTCCACCGCCTTCACCTGCCCGTTTGAAGGCGCGGTCGACCCCCGCTACCTGCTGCGCGTGGTGCGTGCCTTCAAAGACATGGGCATCACCGACGTCGGGCTCGCTGACACGCTCGGCACCACACCCACCGGACAGGTGATGGCCAGCCTGCACCACGTCCGTGAGGCCGAACCGGACCTCACGTATTACCTCCACCTGCACAACGCGCACAGCCAGGCGCTGGCCACCGCGAGCGCAGCGGCGGAGTCCGGCGTCGTCCGTTTTGATGCTGCACTGGGCGGATACGGCGGCTGCCCGTTCGCCCCGGGGGCGCACGGCAACATCGCCACCGAGGAACTGGTCCGGCACCTGCACCATGCCGGGCACCAGACCGGCATCGACGAGGACCGCCTTGCCGACGCCGTCCGGCTGGCCCGTGATGTGGTGATGCGCTCCCCCGCCGCCGGGCTGCTGGACCCTGCCCGCTAAACCAGCGGACCGAAACCTTTCCACCCAGCCATCAAACAGCAGGTCAAAATAACAATTCCTACTCACCGTTTTGGAGACGATGATGTCTACAAGCCCACGCACCACGGAACTCACTGACGAACCAACGGACACTGCCATGAGCGAGACCTCGCCCGGCCCCGCCGGCGGCATCGAACATCCGGTAACCCGCACCGCGGGCCCACGGCCCGGGACCCCCTATCCCGGCCGGCTGGGATTCCGGATTGCCAGCGTCCCCGCTCCCCTCTACCTCGTCCTCGCGGGCCTGGTCCTTGCCGCCGCCCTCACCGGCAACCTCCCGGACACCATGGTGGCGGGTTTCGCCACCACCATCCTGCTCGGCGGGCTGTTCATCTGGATCGGCAACCTGTTCCCGGTGGTCCGGGACTTCGGGCTCCCGACCGTCCTGTGCACGTTCGCACCCGCCACCCTCGCCTTCTTCGGCCTGATGCCGGAAAACATCATCACCGTTGTGCGGAACTTCGTGGATGGACAGGGTTTCCTGGACTTCTTCGTGGTGGGCATCATCGCCGGTTCCATCCTCGGCATGCCCCGGGCACTGCTGCTGAAGGCCGGCCCGCGCTTCGCCGTCCCCCTGATCGGCTGCCTCATCGCGACCTTCGTTTTGGTGGGCCTGGTCGCCGCACTGACGGGCTTCGGCTTTGTCGAAGGCATTCTCTTCATTGCCGCCCCCATCATGGCCGGCGGCCTGGGCGTCGGCGCCCTGCCCATGTCCGAGATGTACGCCGCGGCAACCGGCGGGGACTCTGCCACCTTCATGGGGGACCTGATGTCCGCCGTCGTGATGGCCAACGTGGCCTGTATCCTCATCGCAGGCATTTACAACGGGCTGGGCAAGCGCAAAAAGCAGCTCTTTATCGGCTTCAATGGCCACGGCCAGCTGCTGCGGATCAGCGGCCGCTCGGAAGAGCTCGCCTTGCCGCCCAAGCGCGACACGTCCTCCTTCATCGCCCTGGGCAAGGGACTGCTCATCGCCGGCAGCCTCTTCATCTTCGGCACTCTCGCGGCCGCGTTCCTCCCCGGGCTGCACCCCTATGCCTGGACGATCATCGCCGCCGCTGCGGTCAAGATCTGTGGATTGCTCCCGCAGGACGTCGAAGATTCCACTGCAGACTGGGGTGACCTGATCGGGGCCGTCCTGGTTCCCGCGCTCCTGGTGGGCGTCAGCCTCACCTACATCGACATCACCGAGGTCCTGGCCTCGCTGAGCAACCCGCTGTTCATCCTGCTCACGGTGTGCACCGTCATCATCGCGACACTGACCTCCGGCGTCCTCGGCTGGCTGGTGAAGTTCAACTTCGTCGAGGCGTCCATCACGCCCGGCCTAGTCATGGCGGACACCGGAGGCAGCGGTGACGTGGCAGTCCTGAGCGCCGCGAACCGCCTGCACCTCATGCCGTTCGCGGCCCTGACCAACCGCCTGGGCGGAGCGCTGGTGCTCTTCGTGACATCGCTGATCGTGCCGTTTCTTGCCTAGCCCTGCCTTGCGGCAGCGCGATTAATTACGACGGCGGCGCCAGGCAGCCGCTGCCGGGCGCCGCCGATCAGACTCAGCACCGCCCCTCCAACTCACCACTAGGACCACCATGAGCTTGAACATTTTGGCCGTCAACGGCCGTTCTCCCCGGATCACCGGCGACGCGTGGGTGGCACCCACCGCCACCGTCGCCGGATCCGCCACCATCGGGGCAGGGACCGGGATCTTCTACGGCGCCGTCATTCGCGCCGACCTGGAGGACATCAGCGTCGGCGAGGGCAGCAACGTCCAGGACACCGCCGTCGTCCACGCCGATCCGGGCCACCCGGCACGGGTGGGCAACCACGTCAGTGTGGGGCACGGTGCGGTATTGCACGGCTGCACGGTGGGTGACGGCGCACTCATTGGCATGAACGCCACAGTCCTCAACGGCGCGATCATTGGCGCCGGCTCCCTGGTGGCCGCCAACGCACTGGTCCTGGAGGGCACCGAGGTGCCGCCCGGCTCGCTCGTGGCGGGGGTTCCTGCCAAAGTGCGCCGCCCGCTCCTGACGGAGGAAATCGAGCATTGCCGGCAGAACGCGCTCACGTACGCCGCGCTTACTTTGAGGCACCGGGATGCCACTACCGCGGCGCTGCCGGCCTGACCAGTTCCCACCCCACGAACGCGAGGACAGCCAATGACCACCACTCCCACCACCTCCCGCCCCGCCGGTTCCAGGTACGCAGGGCAGTCCGCCGCCCTCCCCGACGAGGGCCACGTCTCTGCGGCCGTCGCTGATGTCCTGGCGGAGCGCGCAGGGCACCTGTTCGGGCTGATGGGCAATGGCAACGCCCATCTCATCAGCCGGCTCACGCGCCGCGGCTTTCCCTTCACGTCGGCCCGCCACGAGGCCGCGACCGTTGCCATGGCCGACGCGTACCACCGGGCCACCGGAGGCGTCGCGGCCGCCACCACCACCTACGGCGCCGGCTTCACCAACGCCTACACCACGCTTGCCGAAGCCCGGCTCGCCCGCATCCCGCTGGTATTCGTCGTCGGAGACGCCCCTGCAGCCGGCCGTCGGCCGTTCGACATCGACCAGGCCAAAGCGGCCGAAGCAGCCGGCGTCACCACGCTCGTGGCCGGGCCTGACAATGCCGCCGCAGCCACCCACCGCGCCTTCGACCTCGCCCTGCAGACCGTCCAGCCAGTGGTGCTCGCCATCCCCTACGACCTCGCCACCGTTCCCCTGTCGGCCCAGGTGCCGATGGAACCGCTGCCCGCCAAGCCCGCGTGGCCCGCGGTGCCCGACGAACTGGACCGGGTTGCTGCCCTGCTCGCTGCGTCGGAGCGGCCGCTCATCCTGGCGGGGCGCGGCGTGCTCCTGGCCGGTGCGGCCGTGCCGCTACGGGAAGTGGGCGACCGGCTCGGTGCCCTCTTCATGACCTCCGTGATGGCCGCCAACGCGTTCAGCAGCGAGTGGGACCTCGGCATCGCCGGCGGCTTCACGCGCAGCCACCGCCTCGACGTCGCACGCCAGGCTGACCTCGTCCTGGTGGTCGGGGCGAGCCTCAACGCCTTCCAGACCCGTTACGGACGCCTGTTCCCGGCAGGCGCCAGGATCATCCGGCTCGACAACGAGCCCGACGGCGGGCTGAACGCCGGCGCCGAGTACGTCCGGGCTGACATCCTGCCGTTCATCGAGGGCCTGCTGGAGCGCCTGCCCGCCGCAGGAACGCCGACCTGGCGGGATGCTGTCCCCGACGTGTCGGGGACGGATTTCCGCTCGTCCAGCCCGGTGGAGGACCCGGTGGAATTCGGCCCGGACGGGCGTCTCAACCCCCGGGCCGTCGTCGCCGCCCTGGACCGGATCCTGCCGGCTGAGCGTTCGGTGGTGATGGACGGCGGGCACTTCATCGGCTGGGCGCCGATGTACCTCTCCGTCCCGGACCCGCACGCCATGGTCCTGGTGGGGACCGCCTTCCAGTCCATTGGGCTGGGCTTTGGCTCCGCCGCCGGGGTTTCGGCCGCCCGCCCGGAACGCACCACCGTCCTGGTCAGCGGCGACGGTGGCGGGCTTATGGGGCTCTCCGACTTCGAGACGTTCCTGCGGGTCACCCGCAGGGGTGTGGTGGTGGTCCTGAACGACTCGGCGTACGGCGCGGAGCTGCACCAGTACGCCGCCAAGGGGCTGCACGACCAGGCGATGCTGATCGACGAAGTGGACTTCGCCGCCGTCGGACGCGCCCTCGGCGCCGACGGGGCCAAGGCGCGCACCCTTTCCGACTTGGGGCTGCTCGAGGACTGGCTCGCGGCGCACGAGGAGGGCGTGTTCGTTTTGGACGTGGCGATTTCCCAGAAGGTGATTGCGGAGTTCATGGCGGAGTCACTGGCCGCCAAGGGCTGAGCCGGCGTCATAAGCTGGCCACATGCCGCCTACTGAACAGAACGGAAGCAACCGCACGCTGGAGCGCGCCGCCGCGATCCTCGACGCGGTGGGCCGGTCGGCCGTGTCAGCCAGTGAGCTGTCCCGGCGGACCGGCCTGTCACTGTCCACGGCGCATCGTCTGGCCCTGCAGATGGCGGACTACGGCTTCCTCCGCCGCACCGAGGACGGCACCTTCCGGCTCGGACAGCGGTTCGTCCGTTCGGCCCTGGAGAACGTTGCCCTGCCTGTGCTCCACGAGCTCCGCGACCGCACCGGTGAGACCGCACAGCTCTGGATCCGGCGGGGGGACGAACGTGTCTGCCTCATCAGCGCAGACAGCCGCCACGAACTTCGCGCCACCCTGCCGCCAGGCTCTCGCCTCCCCCTGCCCGCCGGCTCCAGCGGCCGGCTCCTCGCCGCCGACGACGAGGTGTTGGCCGAGCTGGCTTCGGCGGGCTGGATTGAATCGGTGGGGTCTCGAACGCCCGGCCTCGGCTCCATCAGCGCGCCCGTGCAGACCGAGGAAGGAATTATCGCCGCCGTCTGCCTCGCCATGCCCCTGGCCCGTGTCACTAAATCTCCGGGGCAGGACCACGGCGTTGTCGTGGTGCAGGCGGCACGGCGAATCGAGGAAGCGGTGCGGCAAGGGCGGTAGGGTTCCTGCCGCCGTATGCCCGCGGCGTGGCTCCCATCCCCTCGGCCAGACATTGACAAAGTGTTGGCCTCGCCGTTCTACTTTTATGCAGGCACCGAACATGATGCACGCGAACCGTACGCGTGGACAGGCTTACATCAGAGCCCGTGGGGGCGGTGCACCGGCGGCCTACAGGCCGCACATACTGGCATCCGGTCGACGCTGCGCACGCAGAAATCCCGGAGTGCCCTGCCGCCGGCTCGCGCGGCCCAAAAAGCTCTGCATAGTTCAAATTTTTATCACCCCAAAGGACACCCATGCCCAGCACCACCAAGACCATCGACATCCAGGTAAACGACCGCCAGATCCTCGACGAGAGGCTGGATGCCGCCGTCAAGTGCCTTCAGGAGGCCGCCATGGTCACCGGAACACACGGGATCATGGTCACCCGCAACAGGCCCGGGAGCTACACCGCCACGCTCTCCGACCAGGTCCCATTCGGCATGACCCGCGAAATTATCCTCTAAACTTTGGGGACCTTAACCCGTCCCCGGTATCCGGGAATACCTGGCGGCGCCCACTCGTTGAGTCCTGCGAAATGTGCGCCGTCCGGCGCACAGCCGAAGGAGTAAAAACCATGGCAACTGACTACGACGCCCCTCGCGTGGCCCAAGAGGACCAGCCGGCCAACGAATCCCTGGAGGCCATCCAGTCCCGCCAGGGCGGATCCCAGACTGCCCTGCTTGATGTGGAGGAAGCCGACACTGCCGAAGGCATCGACCTTCCCGGCGCCGACCTGTCGCACGAAGAGCTGCTGATCCAGGTTGTTCCGGTGCAGGAAGATGAGTTCACCTGTATGTCCTGCTTCCTGGTCCACCACCGCAGCCAGCTCGCGCGGGAAAAGGACGGCAAGAAGTACTGCTCGGAGTGTGAAGGCTAGTACCAGAGGGCTAGCTCTGAAGGGCCGGCACTGAGAAGATAGCGCTGTGCTGGCCCGGCTCCGATCGTCCTGGACCGCCGTCGTTCCCGTCGTCGGTCTGATCGTGCTGGCCGTGACTTGGGGAGTCTCCCCCGGGCCGGTGCTGGCTACCGTCATCGCAGTGGTTCTGGTGGGCGCCGTCCTGGCGGCGGTGCACCATGCCGAAGTGGTGGCCCAGCGCCTCGGTGAGCCCTTCGGATCACTCGTGCTGGCCGTCGCGGTCACCGTTATCGAAGTGGCCCTGATCGTCACGCTGATCGCCTCCGGCGGCGAGGGAAGCCACTCGCTGGCACGGGACACCGTTTTTGCCGCCGTCATGATCACCGTCAACGGCATCGTGGGGATAGCCCTGCTGGTGGGTGCCCGCCGGTACGGCATTCCACGGTTCAACCCGGAGGGATCCGGTGCCGCCCTGGCCGTAGTCATCACGCTGGCCACGCTGACGCTGGTCCTGCCGACCTTCACGTCGTCGCGGCCCGGACCCGAGTTTTCGCCGCTTCAGCTGGGTTTCGCGGCCGTGGCCTCGCTGTCGCTTTACGGCGTGTTTGTGCTGACCCAGACCGTCCGCCACCGCCACTTTTTCCTTCCCGTCGTGTCCCCGGACGACGACGAGGATGACCTGCATGGCCCCACCCCCACCAACCGGGCCACCTACACAAGCCTGGCGCTGCTGTGCGCGGCACTGGTCGCCGTCGTGGGACTGGCCAAAACCGTGTCCCCCGTCATCGAAGCCGGCGTCTCCGGCGCGGGCATCCCCGAGTCCTTCGTAGGCGTGATCATCGCGCTCCTGGTCCTGCTGCCGGAGGGACTTGCCGCCACCCGGGCCGCCTCGCGGAACAGGATCCAGATCAGCCTCAATCTGGCCTACGGCTCGGCCATTGCCAGCATAGGCCTGACGATTCCCGCCATAGCGGTGGCCAGCATCTGGCTGCAGGGACCGTTGACGCTGGGGCTCGGCGGCACGCAGATAGTCCTGTTCGTGCTGAGCGTCATCGTGGGAACACTCACGGTGGTGCCCGGCCGCGCCACCCGCCTGCAGGGGGCCATCCACCTGGTGCTCTTCGCCGCGTTCCTTTTCCTCGCCATGTTCCCGTAGACGGAACTGCCACTTCGATATCATGGCCTCATGACTTCCCTTTCAGGGAGCGACGAAGACCTCCTGCTCGAACGGCAGCTCTGCTTCGCTCTGGCTGTCGCCTCGCGCACCGTCATCAGCGCGTACCGGCCCGTGCTGCAGGAGCTGAAGCTGACGCATCCGCAGTACCTGGTGATGCTGGCGCTGTGGGAGAAGAGCCCGCGATCCGTCAAGGAAATCAGCGACGCCCTCCTCCTGGTTCCGGCCACCCTGTCCCCTCTGCTCAAGCGGCTCGAAGCCCTGGGCTATGTCACCCGCCGCCGCGTTCCCGGGGATGAACGCTCCCTTGCGGTGGGCCTGACCCCCGAAGGCACCGCGCTCCGCGACAAGGCGATGGGCGTGCCCGGCACCATGCTGGCCAAGCTCGGCCTCACCCGCGCGCAGGCGGAGGACATCCACGTGGCCATGACCCAGCTCATCGAAACCGCCCAAACAGACCACTCCCTCCCGGCAGACCCCGACGTGGACGACGAAGCCACGGCCTAGGAGGGCCCTCTCAGCGTCTGGCGGTCAGCCGGCGCTCAGGGACTGCGGCTGGGTCGCAACACCTTCCCGAGTCTTTGTCGAGATAATGGCCCCAAACCCGCCCTGAAGTCGCGGTATCTGGACAAGAACTCCTGCCGAATCAGCTGGACGCGTTTGCCAGCGCGGAACCCCTCCTGCTGATCTCGCATGCTAACGGAGTGAGGCAGGTTTCATAGTCGGCAATCTGAGCGATGCGGCGCCTGTGCCGGGCGTCCTGCGTGAAGGGCTCCTGAAGGAAGAAGACCGCGAGCTTGAGGCATTCCTCCGGCGTGTGTTCGCGGGCGCCGAGGGCGATGACGTTCGCGTCGTTGTGCTGCCGGGCCAACCGTGCAGTTGACTCGTTCCAGACCAAAGCGGCGCGAATACCCCTGACCTTATTGGCCGCGATCTGCTCGCCGTTGCCGGAGCCGCCAATGACAATTCCGAGGCTTGGCCGGTTGTGGTGGATGTCGTGTGCGACGCCCTCAGCAGCGCTGATGCAAAATCCCGGATAGTCATCCTGGGCGTCGTACTCCGTGGGTCCGTGGTCCACCACGTCAAACCCCAGGCTGGCCAGTTCGTGTTGCAGCGTCCGGCTGAGTTCGAGACCTGCGTGGTCGGTGCCTATATGGACCCGGTAAGGCGTTCCGGCCCCGCGTTCAATGGTTACTGATGGTTCCTTAGTCATATGGCAGCCTTCAAGGTGTTCTGGTCCGATATTCACAGGGTGGTCTTGCCGGCGGAGCCGAGCTGCTGGGTGGCTTCCACGATGCGGGCGGCGAGGCCGGCTTCGGCGGAGGCGCCCCAGACGCGGGGGTCGTAGGTCCTCTTGTTGCCCACTTCGCCGTCGACCTTGAGCACGCCGTCGTAGTTCTTGAACATGTGGTCGGCCACCGGACGCGTGTACGCGTACTGGGTGTCGGTGTCGATGTTCATCTTGATGGTGCCGTAGGAAACGGCGTCGGCGATCTCCTGGTCGGAAGAGCCGGAGCCACCGTGGAACACGAGGTCGAACGGGTTGTCCTTGCCGATCTTCGCGCCGACCTGGGCCTGGATGTCCTTCAGGATCTCCGGGCGCAGCTTCACCCCGCCCGGCTTGTACACGCCGTGCACGTTGCCGAACGTCAGGGCCGTGATGTAGCGGCCGTTCTCGCCGGCGCCCAGGGCGTCGATGGTGGCCAGCGCGTCCTCCACCGTGGTGTAGAGCTTTTCGTTGATTTCGTGCTCGACGCCGTCCTCCTCGCCGCCGACGGTGCCGATCTCGACCTCGAGGATCATCTTGGCCGCAGCAGTGCGCGCCAGCAGTTCACGGGCGATGCGCAGGTTCTCCTGCAGCGTCTCGGCGGAGCCGTCCCACATGTGGGAGTTGAAGAGCGGGTTGCGGCCGGCCTTGACCTCGGCCTCGGAGGCTGCCAGCAGCGGCAGCACGAAACCGTCCAGCTTGTCCTTCGGGCAGTGATCCGTGTGCAGCGCGATGTTCACGTTGTAGTTCTTGGCCACCTCGCGGGCAAACGCCGCGAAACCCAGGGAACCGGCAACCATGTCCTTCGTCGAGGCACCGGACCAGTAAGCGGCACCACCGGTGGAGACCTGCACAATGCCGTCAGACTCGGCCTCCGCGAAACCGCGCAGCGCCGCGTTCAGCGTCTGCGAGGACGTCACGTTGACCGCCGGGAACGCGAAGCCGCCCGCCTTTGCGCGGTCGATCATCTCGGAGTAGATCTCTGGGGTTGCAATGGGCATGCTACTCAACAACCTCGCCGGTGGTTTCAAAGGTGGCGATTTTGCCGATGCGGCGTTCATGGCGTTCGGCATTGGTAAATGGTTCGGCCAGGAATGCCTTGATCAGTTGGGTGGCCTCCTCAACCGTGTGCTGGCGTCCGCCGACTGCCACCACGTTGGCGTTGTTGTGCTGACGGGCCAGTTTGGCCGTGTCCAGGTTCCAGGCAAGCGCTGCCCGCACGCCCTTGACCTTGTTCGCGGAGATCTGCTCGCCGTTGCCTGAGCCGCCCAGCACAATCCCCAGGGCGTCCACGCCCGCGGCCTGGTCGGCAACGACGGCGGCCGCGGCGTTGATGCAGAACGCCGGGTAGTCGTCCTCGGCGTCGTATGCGGCAGGCCCGTGGTCAACCATCTCGTAGCCGCTGGCTGACAGTGTCTTGATGAGGTGGGAGCTGAGCTCCATGCCGGCGTGGTCGGTTGCGATGTGAACGCGCATGGGTGGTCTCCTTCAGGCTTGTTGGAATAGAGCGGTGTTGGGGCGCGGTGCTGACGGGGCGAAGGCTAGTTGGCCGTTGGCGCGCAGCGACTCAATGGCGTCGGCGGGCGACGGCTTGCCGTACACGGACGATCCGGCCACGAAGACGTTGGCGCCGGCCTCAGCGGCGCGGACGATGGTTTCTTCGGTGATGCCGCCGTCCACCTGGATGGCGACGTTCACCCCGGAGCCGTCAACGGCGGCGCGGGCGCGGCGGATCTTGGGCAGCATGACGTCCAGAAACGCCTGGCCGCCGAAGCCGGGCTCGACGGTCATGATCAGCAGCATGTCCAGTTCGGGGAGCATGTCCAGATATGGCTCCACGGGAGTGGCCGGGCGCAGTGCCATGCCGGCCTTGGAGCCGCGCGCACGAAGCTCACGGGCGAGCTTGATGGGGGCGTCGGACGCCTCGACGTGGAAGGTCACAGACGCCAGGCCTGCATCGGCGAACTGCGGCGCCCAGCGGTCGACATTGGAAATCATGAGGTGGGCGTCCAGCGGCACGGGGCTGACCTTCTGGATCCGTTCCACGACCGGCAGGCCGATGGTCAGGTTCGGCACGAAATGGTTGTCCATGACATCCACGTGCACGGCGTCGGCATTGCTGATGCGGGCCAGCTCGGCTTCGAGGTTAACGAAGTCGGCCGAGAGGATGCTGGGGTTGATGCAGCAATTCAGGGGTGAGGTGGACATGGTGTCTGCCTTTCGGGTGGTCTGGGTGACGAGGGCGTGGAGACCCAGTGGGTCCCCACGCCCTCGTGGCGGGTAGCGGCTGGTCCGGCGGGCTAGGAGGCCTTCCGCGCGGCGGTGAGGGCGCCGTTGACGTCGGCCAGCAGTTCCTTCCAGCTGGCAACAAACTTCTCCAGGCCTTCGGATTCCAGCTGCGCCACCACGTTGTTGTAGGAGATGCCGAGGTGTTCGAGGGCGTTGAGGACGGTGTTGGCTTCGGTGTAGGTGCCGGTAATGGTGTCACCAGTAACCACGCCGTGGTCGAAGGTGGCGTCCAGGGTCTTCTCCGGCATGGTGTTCACGATTCCGGCGGCGACGAGCTCGGTCACGTAGAGGGTGTCCGGGTAGGCCGGGTCCTTCACGCCCGTGGAGGCCCACAGCGGGCGCTGCGGGCGGGCGCCGGCCTCAGCCAGGACGGCCCAGCGCTTGGTGGAGAAGAGCTCCTCGTAGACCTGGTAGGCCAGGCGGGCGTTGGCGACGCCGGCCTTGCCCTTGAGTGCCAGGGCCTGCTTGGTGCCGATAGCGTCCAGGCGCTTGTCGATTTCAGTGTCCACGCGGGAGACGAAGAACGAGGCGACGGAGTGGATCTTGGACAGGTCGTGGCCGTTTTCCCCCGCCTGCTTCAGACCGGTCTGGAAGGCGTTGATGACGGCCCGGTAGCGCTCCAGGGAGAAGATCAGGGTCACGTTGACGCTGATGCCTTCGGCCAGGACCGCGGTGATGGCCTCCAGGCCTTCAAGCGTGGCCGGGATCTTGATCAGGACATTGTCCTTGTCGACCTTCTTGTAGAGGTTCTTGGCCTCGGCGATCGTGCCTGCGGTGTCCCAGGCGAGGCGGGGGTCCACCTCGATGGAGACGCGGCCGTCCACACCGCTGGTTGCCGCGGCGACCGGGGCGAAGAGGTCGCAGGCGTCGGCGACGTCCGTCGTCGTGATCTCGAAGATGGTCTCCTCGACGCCGGCGCCCTGCGCGGCAAGTTCGGCGATCCTAGCGTCGTAGTCCGTACCGGAGGTGATCGCGGCCTGGAAGATGGACGGGTTGGTGGTCACGCCCACGACGTTCTTCTGGTCGATGAGCTTCTGCAGGCTGCCGCTGGTGAGCCGTTCGCGGGACAGGTCGTCCAGCCATATGGACAAACCTGCTTCGGAAAGCTGGGCGGTGGGTGTTGCGTTGGTCATGGCTTGTTTCTTCCTTCGGGGGCTAGTTGGCCGCAGCGGCGACGGAGTCCTTGGCGGCGGCGGTAACTGCTTCTGCCGTTATGCCGAATTCCTGGAACAGGCGCTTGTAGTCTGCCGAGGCGCCGTAGTGCTCGAGGCTGATGGAGCGTCCGGCGTCGCCGACGAACTCCTTCCAGCCCAGGGCCAGGCCGGCTTCGACGGAGACGCGGGCCTTGACCGCTGCGGGCAGGACAGCCTCGCGGTAGGCCGCATCCTGCTTGTTGAACCACTCAACACACGGCATGGACACCACGCGGGTGGCGATGCCTTCGGCCTGCAGGGTTTCGCGGGCCTGGACAGCCAGCTGGACCTCGGAACCGGTGCCGATCAGGATGACCTGCGCGTCAACGGTCTTACCGTCCTTCGACGCCTCGGCCAGGACGTAACCGCCCTTGGCCACGCCGGCTGGAGAAGCAAAGGTGTCACCCTCTGCCGCGCCTCCGCCGCGGGCAAACGTCGGGACGTTCTGGCGGGTCAGCACGATGCCGGCCGGGTTCTCGTGGTTCGCCAGGATGGTCTTCCACGCTATGCCAACCTCGTTGGCGTCGGCCGGACGAACGACGTCGAGACCCGGGATGGCACGCAGGGTGGAGAGCTGCTCCACCGGCTGGTGGGTGGGGCCGTCTTCGCCGAGGCCGATCGAGTCGTGCGACCACACATAGATGGACGGGACGCCCATGAGGGCGCCGAGGCGGATCGCCGGCTTCTGATAGTCGCTGAAGATCAGGAACGTGCCGGAGAACGCGCGGGTCTTGCCGTGCAGGCTGATGCCGTTCACGATCGACGCGGCAGCGTGCTCACGGATACCGAAGTGCAGCACGCGGCCGTACGGGTTGCCCTTCCACGCTTCGGTGGAGCGGGAGGCCGGGATGAACGACGGCGAGCCCTCGATCGTGGTGTTGTTGGACTCCGCGAGGTCGGCCGAACCGCCCCACAGTTCCGGCATGACCGGACCGATCGCGTTCAGGACCTTGCCGGATGCGGCGCGGGTGGAGACGTCCTTGCCTGCTTCGAAGACGGGCAGTGCGGCGTCAAGTCCAGCGGGCAGCTGGCGGGCCTCGACACGCTCCAGCAGGGCGGCAGCCTCCGGGTTGGCGGACTGCCAGGCCGAGAAGGACTCTTCCCACTCCGAGCGGGCGGCCGCACCGCGGTCCACAACCTGACGGGCGTGGGCCAGCACGTCCTCGTCCACCTCGAAGGACTTGGCGGGGTCGAAGCCCAGCACTTCCTTCAAGGCTGCGACTTCATCGGCACCGAGGGCGGAGCCGTGGATCTTGCCGGTGTTCTGCTTCTTCGGGGCCGGGTAGCCGATGATGGTGCGCAGCGAGATGATGGACGGCTTGGAGGTCTCGGCCTTCGCGGCGAGGAGCGCGGAGTACAGCTCCTGGACGTCTTCGACATATTCGCCGGTCTCGGTCCAGTCCACGCGCTGGGTGTGCCAGCCGTAGGCCTCGTAGCGCTTCAGGACGTCCTCGGTGAAGGCGATGTCAGTGTCGTCCTCGATGGAGATGTGGTTCTCGTCGTAGACCACAACGAGGTTTCCCAGTTCCTGGTGTCCGGCCAGGGAGGAAGCCTCAGAGGTCACGCCTTCCTGGATATCGCCGTCGGAAGCGATGACCCAGATGGTGTGGTCGAACGGGCTCTCGCCGGCGGGAGCATCGGCGTCGAACAGGCCGCGCATGCGGCGCTGGGAGTACGCAAAGCCGACCGAGGAGGCCAGGCCCTGGCCCAGCGGGCCGGTGGTGATTTCCACACCCGGGGTGTGCTTGTATTCCGGGTGGCCAGGGGTCAGCGCACCCCACGTGCGCAGCTCCTGAAGGTCCTTCAGCTCCAGGCCGTAGCCGGAGAAGAACAGCTGGCTGTACAGCGTCAGTGAAGAGTGCCCCGGCGAGAGGATGAACCGGTCGCGGCCGATCCACTCCGGGTTCTTCGGGTCGTGCCGCATCAGCTTCTGGAACAGAAGGTAGGCGGCCGGAGCCAGGCTCATCGCGGTGCCGGGGTGGCCGTTGCCCACCTTCTCGACGGCGTCTGCGGCCAAAACCCGGAGTGTGTCCACCGCCCGCTGGTCCTTGGACGTCCATTCCAACGTTGCTGACTCAGTGATGCGTGTCGCGGTTGCAGTCGGATTCACGATTTATCTCCTTTGATACGGTCGTCGGCTATATAAGGGCCGGTCTCTGGTTGCTACCCATACTTCCGAAACAAATGGGTAGTGGTAACACTGTTTTCTGACGGTTTTTGGCTATACTTTCGGGTGGGCGGATGTTTCGCCCGGTGGCTGTGCGACGAAGCGCAGCCGCTCCGCTCACCAGTCCATGAAGGAATTCACTATGTCCCTTTCAGACCTGCCGTGGCCGCTGCTGCATTCCGTGGCAGCATTGGCTGATGCCCCCCTGGCCCAGATAGCGGAACGGCTGCGTGACGCCGCGCTTCCGCACCTGGGAAGCAGCGCGCTGGTTATATTCACCGAAGACTGCACGGGCCGCCCACAGAAGAAGGCAGGCCAGGAAGACATCATTTCCCGGGTCTCCATTGCCGAGTTGGATGAGCTTCGCGCCGGCGTTTCGGATGAGACGCCTTGGTTGGGGGAAGCGGTGCTCGCCGGCCAGCCCAGGCCCGCACTTGCCCTGAAACACGGTCCCAGCCAGGCACTCCTCGTCCTCACCGAGCCTCGTCCGGCAGATCCACTCGACAGCCCTGGGCTGGACCTGCTGACGTACCTATGGGGCATTACTGCCCGGCGGATCCAGGAGAAGGTGGCCGATGCCCCGCCGTCGTACCTCGCGGAATCGCGGGCCGCCTCGGCTGAACGCGTGCGCGTGACGGCCGAACTGACCGACCTGCACTCCACCACGCTGGAGACCCTGCTGGCGGCCCTGCGCTCATCCTCACTGGAGGACGCCGCAGCCCGCACAACAGTCACCGACCTCACCGCCAAGGCCCTGGTCGGGCTCCGCACCCTCAGCGACCGCACGACGGACCTTGTGGAAGAGCCCGTCGCCAAAGCCTTTGAACGCCTGCGGGAGGACCTGCGGCCGCTCACGAGCTTCAGCGGAACGGAAGTCCAGTTCATCGAACCGCCACTGAACGGAAGAGCGCTTCCCGGCGAAGTTGCCCACGCGGCGCGGGCCGTCGTCCGCGGCCTGGTGCTGACCATGATGGAGCAGCCCGAGGTCAGCAGGATCCGGACGCACTGGGACTGCGACGGCGAAAACCTGCTGATCAACGTGCGCGACGACGGCGGCGGCGCTCTCACTACCGAGGACCCGGCCATCAGCCGCCTGGACCGCAGGGTCCAGGCGCTCAACGGACAGCTGCGGATGGACGTAATGCCGGGCTGGGGCGCCGATATCTTCGTCTCGCTCCCGCTGGACCTGCCGGCACGCCCGTCCGGGGATGCCGCCGGATGGAACCTTGCCGCCCGGGAACTCGAAGTGCTCCAGCACCTCGCCGCCGGACACCGCAACCGCACCATCGCGTCGACGATGGGCATCAGCGAGAACACGGTCAAGTTCCATGTCCGGAACCTGTTCCGGAAGCTCGACGTCGGTTCACGCACCGAGGCGATTGCACTGGCACACAGCCACGGACTGCGGTGACCGGGCACTAACCGGGCTCCCCCGACCAAAGTGCCCGGCTCCTTCCAGGACGCCGGGCACTTTGGCGCGTGCGCCGTTCACACCCGTTAACCCCATTTTCCAATGGCCGGTCAGTCCGGTGTGCATGGTGGAACTCTTTCTTGTCCGGCGCCGGGAAGGTGGGCCGGCGTCACGCCTGCGGCGCTCGGGACGCGGCCGAGCAGTCCCGACAGAAGGACCCCGCCCCCTGCAAAACGATCCTTTTGGGTAGGGGTGGCGGGGTTGGCGGGGGTCTGTCCTAGGCGGTCATGGTGGCGAACATGAGGGCCATGGTGGTGGCGCTGAGGGCTTCGAGGGCGTGTTCGGTGCGGGTGGGGTGTTTGCGTGCGGTGGTG
>NZ_JBNHFL010000020.1:0-103447 GCF_059090205.1 Arthrobacter sp. CMU6 | reverse complement strand
TCATGCTCGAACCCCACGGCTTCTTCAACCAAAACCCCACCCTGAACCTCCCCACCGAAAACCGCACCACCAACGGCGGCCACTGCTCCACCGGCAACGGCCACTAAACCAGCAGCAGGCGCTCCACCCGGAGCGGGAAACAATCACCAAACACACGGTCCCCGGGCGCTGCCCCACGGCAGCACCCGGGGACCACCTGCATCCAACCCCCAAAAAACTTCCTTAGTCTTCGGTCCCCGGTGCTGACGGCACCCCGCACCGGGGACCGAACCCACCCCCAAGAACCTCCCAAGCAGTAGGGCGTGATCGAACGTGTTCAACATCCCCGCACTCACCTGGACCCTCACCGCCGTCCTGCTCGCCGGCGGAACCTACCACCTCGTCCAGGCAGTCCGGTCCCGGCACCTCACCGACCGGGTCAACAACACCCTCCACGCCCTCATGAACGCCATCATGGCCGCCATGCTCTTCAACCTCGCACCCTCCACCATCCTCGCCCAGATCGGCCTCCTGGCCGGCGCGGCACTGTGGTTCATCATCCAGGCCGTCGCCCGCCCCGAATTCAAAATCCTCTGCACCGGCACCCAGGGCCGGCTCAAATGCGCCTACCACAGCCTCACCATGACCGCCGCAGCCGCCATGATCACCCTCATGACCCACCCCACCAGCCAGGGAACCGCCACCGGACACGGCACCGCCCCGGCCGGGCACGCGTCGACACAACTGCCGGGCGCCCACCACGCCATGACCACCACACCCCACACCACCACACCCGACACCGCAACAGCCGCCGCCTACGGCCACGCCCCCGCCATCCTGCTCACCATAATCTTCGCCGCCGCAGCAGCAACCTTCCTCACCCTCCTCCTGCGCCGCCGCCACGCCACCACAACCACCCACCACACCACCGCACGCAAACACCCCACCCGCACCGAACACGCCCTCGAAGCCCTCAGCGCCACCACCATGGCCCTCATGTTCGCCACCATGACCGCCTAGAACAGACCCCCGCCAACCCCGCCACCCCTACCCAAAAGGATCGTTAAAACCATCCTGAATTAGCGTTTCACCTACCCGGGAATGGCAGGACGATGGAAGTCAAGCCCCTCTCTGGACCATCTCAGGAGCTGAAGCAAAAACAGACCCACCCTTTTGGAAAGGCAGCCCGATGCTAAAAACCTCAGATTCTTGTCTCGATGCGTGGATGACCCGTGAGGCCCTCGCCGAGGCCATGATCCCGGTGATTGGCCGGCTGTACCGGGAAAACAACGTGGTCACCTCCATCCACGGACGCAGCCTGATCAACAAGTCCACCATGAACATCCTGAAGGCGCACCGCTTTGCCCGCCGGATCAGCAAGGACGAGTTGCCTCTGGAGGAGACGGCGCCGCTGCTGAACACGCTGGCACAGCTGGACCTGGGTGCCGCTGCCATCGACATCGCCCGCCTGAACCAGAAGTTCAAGTCCGACGGCGGCGACCTGACTTTGGAGGAATTCCTCCGCGCCGAACTGGCTGAGGTAGTGGGCAAGCGCGGAGCTGGTAACCGCGGCAGTACCGACGTCGTGCTCTACGGCTTCGGGCGGATCGGCCGCCTGGTGGCGCGCCTCCTGATTGAACAGGCGGGCGGCGGCCACGGCCTGCGCCTGCGCGCCATCGTGGTCCGACGCGGTTCCGACAATGATCTGGCCAAGCGCGCAAGCCTGCTGCGCCGTGACTCCGTCCACGGCTCCTTCGAAGGGACCATCCGCGTCGATACCGACGCCAACACCATCACCGCCAACGGCGTCCAGATCCAGGTCATCTACTCGGACAACCCTGCCACCATCGACTACACCGCCTACGGCATCCAGGACGCCCTCCTGGTGGACAACACCGGCCGTTGGCGCGACGCCGAGGGCCTAGGCCAGCACCTGCTGAGCAAGGGCGTGGCCCGTGTCCTGCTGACAGCACCGGGCAAGGGAAACCTGAAGAACATCGTCCACGGCATCAACCACCGCGACATCACCGACTCGGACCGGATCGTGACGGCAGCATCCTGCACCACCAACGCCATCACCCCGGTCCTGCAGGCGCTCAACGACAAGTACGGCGTGATCCACGGCCACGTGGAGACGGTCCACTCGTTCACGAACGACCAGAACCTGATCGACAACTTCCACAAGGGTGACCGCCGCGGACGCTCCGCCGCGCTGAACATGGTGATCACCGAGACCGGTGCGGCCAAGGCCGTGGCCAAGGCGCTGCCCGAGCTTGAGGGCAAACTCACCGGCAGCTCCATCCGCGTCCCCACGCCGGACGTTTCCATGGCCATATTGAACCTGAACCTGGAACGCGGCACCACCAAGGACGAGGTCAACAACTACCTGCGTGAGATGGCCTTGCACTCGGACCTGCGCAAGCAGATCGACTACATCGACTCCCCCGAGGTTGTCTCCACCGACTTCGTCGGCTCCCGGCACGCCGGCATCGTAGACGGCCTCGCCACCATCTCCAACGGCAAGAACCTGGTGCTCTACGTCTGGTACGACAACGAGTTCGGCTACAGCTGCCAGGTGGTCCGCGTCATGGAGGAAATGGCCGGCGTTCACCGGCCCTCATTCCCTGCGGCAGACGTCGTTGAGGCGGCTATGTCAGTGCTTGCCGCCGTGGGATCTGCCTAGCGTCCCCTCCTCCACCTTGGCGTTCTGCCTGTTAACCCTTCGAACCTGGATTTGAGCCGAAACATGAAAATTGGAATCCTCACCAGCGGCGGCGACTGCCCCGGACTGAACGCCGTTATCCGCGGCGCCGTCCTCAAAGGCATTGCCATCCATGGCCACGAATTCGTGGGGTTCCTCGACGGTTGGCGCGGAGTGGTTGAGGGTGACATCATCCCCATTCCGCGTACGCTCGTCCGCGGCATTGCCAAGCAGGGCGGCACCATCCTGGGCACCTCCCGGACCAACCCCTTCGAAAATGGCGGCGGACCGGATGTCATCAAGGCGCACATGGACCGCTTGGGCATCGACGCCATCATCGCCATCGGCGGCGAGGGAACCCTTGCTGCCGCCAAGCGCCTGACGGACGCAGGGCTGAAAATCGTGGGTGTCCCCAAGACCGTGGACAACGACCTTGACGCCACCGACTACACCTTCGGCTTCGATACCGCTGTGCAGATCGCCACTGAAGCCATCGACCGGCTGCGGACCACCGGCGAGTCCCACCACCGCTGCATGATCGCTGAAGTGATGGGCCGCCACGTCGGCTGGATCGCCCTCCACGCTGGGATGGCGGCAGGCGCCCACGCCATCCTCATCCCGGAGCAGAAGGTCGGCATCGAGCAGATCACCCAGTGGGTGAAGGAAGCCCACGCCCGCGGGCGCGCGCCGCTGGTGGTGGTGGCCGAAGGGTTTGTTCCGGAGCACTTGGAAAGTCCGCACTCCGAGCGCGGCTTGGACACCTTCGGCCGTCCCCGCCTCGGCGGCATCGCGGAGCAGCTGGCCCCGGAAATCGAAGCCCGGACCGGTCTCGAAACCCGTGCCACCATCCTGGGCTACATCCAGCGCGGCGGCGTACCGTCCGCGTTCGACCGTGTCCTGGCCACCCGGCTGGGCATGGCCGCCGTCGACTCGGTGGTGGAGGGACGCTGGGGCACCATGGTGGCCCTCAAGGGAACGGACATCGAACACGTGGGCTTCCAGGAGGCCCTCGGCCAGCTGAAGGTCGTTCCGCAGAATCGCTACGACGAAGCAGCGGTCCTGTTCGGCTGACGTGTCCTACAGGTTACGTGCCAGCCGCTCGCCCGCCTCCCGGGTGACGCTCTCGGGCACAATGGAAGGCATGACCCTCACGACTTTCGCCCTCATCCGCCATGGCCAGACCGACTGGAACGCGCAGCGCCGGCTGCAGGGGTCCAGCGATATCCCGCTGAACGACGTCGGCCGCGGCCAGGCGCGTGACGCCGTCGGCGTGCTGTCCGGGCAGGAGTGGGACACGATCGTATCCTCGCCGCTGAGCCGCGCAGCGGAAACCGCCGAACTGATCGCCGCCGGGCTGGGCCTCACAGTGGCCCGGCATGTGCCGGAGCTCACGGAGCGCAGCTTCGGACCCGCCGAAGGCCTGCAGGCCGGCCCGGAACTGGAGGCCCTGCGCATCCCCGGCGGCTTCCGCGGCGCTGAAAGCGATGACGAAGCGGCCTCCCGGGGCCTGGCTGCCCTGGAGGCACTGGCCGAGGAGTTCCGCGGCCGCCGCGTTCTGGTTGTCGCGCACGGAACGCTCCTCCGCCTGGCCCTCAGCCGTGCCATCGGCAGCACCCTGCAGAGCATCGACAACGCCGTGCTCAACCTCGCCCACCACCACGCCGACGAGGGCTGGCAGCTCGAATACTTCAACGGCGAACGGGTGGTGGAGGCCGCCCACAGCTGACGAATGTTGGTGCTGCCCCTGTCCCCGGCGGCCTGACAGGACTACCTTTCTCCTATGGACCGGGCAAGCAACAGGTGCACCGGGCCGGATAGGGGTTTCTACTCAACGAGGAGTGGACCGGGACATGAAGGCACGAACCATAGTCTTGGGGATCATCATCCTGTTGCTGGTCGCTGGCGGGGCGGCATTTCTTTACTTCAATAATCTTGGAGCCCGCGCCGCGGACTACAACCCCCGGATAACGCCGGCTGACTTCACGACGAAGATCACCAACAAGTACTTCTCGCTTCCCGTTGGCAAGAAAATGACCTACGGGACCGGCGGCAACAGGATCGAAATCGAGATTTTGAAGGAGACACGGGTCATCGAGGGCGTCGAAACCGTCGTCTACCTGGACAAGGAATTCACGAACGGGCAGCTCGTCGAGGAGACCAGGGACTATCTGGCCCAGCACAAGAACGGCGATGTCTGGTACTTCGGCGAGGACGTAAACAACTTCAAGGACGGGAAGCTGCAGGACCATTCCGGGAGCTTTATCCACGGCCAGGACGGCGCAAAGGCCGGCATCTGGATGAAGGCCGAACAGCGCGTGGGCGACACATACCGGCAGGAGTACTACCCGGGCCATGCCGAGGACATGCGGGATACCATCGCCACGGGCCAGACCGTCACGACGAAAATGGGCACCTACACCGGCTGCGTCAAGGTGGACGACTGGACACCGCTGGAGTCCAACTCGCGCGAGCACAAGTATTACTGCCCGCAGGTGAGCTCGATGGTCCTGGTGGAGGAATCCAACGGCAAACACGTGGAGCTAACGAACATCGACCTGCCGTAGGCAGGCATCCGGCTACCCCCAAGGATCGGCCCCGGGGGAGCGTGAAGGCCAGGGCCGGCATCCGGCCCTGGCCTTCATCAACTCCTCTTACCGGCGGACGTCGTCGACACCGTCAGTGTCGATGCGTTCCTTCCGGACTTCCTCATCGACGGTCACCTCGTCGGTCACCGTTTCCTTGTCGAGACGGACCCGCTCAACCGGGACGGTTTCCTTCTCGACGACGGGACGCTCCTCATGCAGCGTGACCTCATGTTCCTCCTCGCTGATGTCCGGGCCGGACAAGGCGGCACCCCGGTTTGCGTCCGTGATGGGTTCGCGCTCGATGCGGACCTCCTCGCGCTGGACCGGAACGGTGGTGGTGACGTTCTCCGTGGTGACATACTTGCGCAGCCTGGCCCGCCCGGTGGCCTGTCTTTCCGTGCCGACGTTCAGGCGCTCCTCGGACCGGGTCATGGCGTCATCAGTAGTGGGACCGGACGTATCGCGTCCCACCGTTCCGGCGGCGTCGGCCGTCCCGGACCGGGTGTCACTGTATGAGGCATCGCCTGCGTCGGCATAGCCTGCATCCGTGCGGGTGCCCGTTTCCGTGTAACCCTGATGCCCGTCGAGGCCGTAGTGGCTGAAGAGCCGGTCCTCTTCGGAGGGTTCGAGATGGCCGTCGGACTCCACCCTGGGCGCGTCTTTGACCTGGTCCTTCGTGTAGGGCACCACGATGTCGTCGCCTTCAATACGGGCCCCCTGCAGCGGGACAAAGGATTCGGACGTGCCGAACAGGCCGGTCTTGACCGTCACCCAGGTCGGCTGGCCATCGTTGTCGTCGGCGTAGACCTGGCCTACGGAACCGATCTTGTTCCCGTCTTCAGAAATGACGTTTCCGTTGCGCTGTAGCAGATCATCAATGTTTTCCGTGGTGAGCATGGCGTCTCCTTGGATTTCAGATGCTTTGGGTTCGCAACGCCTCACTGCAGGACGCCGCACCCCAATACAATAAGCATGCTTAGCATGCGCTTGGCAAGCATGCTTATTAATTTTCCGCTAACAGCCTTCGAAGCTTGCGCCGGAAATAGCAAGTGTGCTTACTATTTCGGATAATCAGGATTGGTGCCGATCCAGCACTGCTGGTTCTTCATCCTCAAGGAAAGAGAGCAACGATGACCGAGAACGCATACGGCACCGGGGTGCCCGGACCCGGCTTGGGCGCCACCGGCGCGGGCACCACCGACTACAGCGATGGCTACGTGGATAGCACCGGCTACCAGGATGAGGCGTCCTCGAAGAAGGACGTGACGAAGGATGAGGCCGCGAACGTAGCGGGCCAGGCTGCCGGCGCCGCCCAGAACGTCGCAGAGACCGCCAAGACCGAGGCGAAGAGGGTCGCCTACGAGGCGAAGAACAGCGCCCGTGACCTGCTCCACCAGGCGAAGTCGGACCTGGCCAGCCAGGCCGGCACCCAGCAGACCAAGGCCGCCGAAGGCATCCGCACCATCTCCTCGCAGCTGCGCACCATGGCCGACGCTCCGGACCAGCAGGGCGTGGCCTCGGACTTGATCCGGCAGGCCGCCGACCGCTCCGAATCGGTCGCGTCCTGGCTGGACAACCGGGACCCGGGCTCGCTCCTGAACGAGGTCAAGTCCTTCGCCCGCCAGCGCCCCGGCGCCTTCCTGCTCCTCGCGGCAGGCGCAGGCCTGCTCGCCGGACGCCTCGGCCGCAGCCTGCAGGCCGGCGCCCCCGAAACCTCGACGGCGACAGGAACCACTTCACCCCGGCCAGCCCGGCTTTCCGCAACAGACGGCACCATCACAGAAGACGCAGGCGAGCCCTTCTACGACCAGAACAGCCTCCGCGAACCTGCCTTTGGTGAGCCGAGCATCTCGGGCACCGGCCCCGCTTCCACGCAGTCGCTTCCCACCGGTTCGTCAGCAGGAGCACTGCGGAACATTGCTGACCCGTACACCGAGGGTGGGGGTCGTCCCCTGTGAGCAGCCAGATCCCCGATACCCCGCCGACGGCCGCGCACGCCAAGGCCGACACCACCTCCCTCGGTGACCTCCTCGGCGAGGTCACCCGGGACCTGTCCACCCTGATCCGGCAGGAAATCGAACTCGCCAAAGCCGAACTCAAACAGTCCGGCACCCGCGCCGGCAAAGGCGGCGGCATGCTCGCCGGCGCCGGCGTCGCCGGGCACTTCGTGCTCCTGTTCCTCTCCATCGCCCTCTGGTACGCCCTCGGCGAACTCATGGGCCTGGGCTGGTCCGCCGTCGTCGTCGCCGTGATCTGGGGCATCATCGCCGCGGTCCTGGCCAGCGTCGGACGCAAGGAACTCAAAGCCATCAAGGGCATGCCCCAGACGGTCGAAACCGCCAAGGAAATCCCGCCGACCCTCAAACCGAACGGAGACCACTGATGAGTGAGAACCCGGACGCCATCCGCGCCGACATCGAAGCCACCCGCGAACGCCTCGGCACCAACGTCGACGCCGTCGCCGACAAAGTCACCCCGTCCAACATCGTCCACCGCCAAACGGACAAGGCCAAGGACAAGGTCCGCGACGCCGTGTTCGGAGTGAAGGAGAAAGTCATGGGCACCGCAGAGCACGCCACCCACAGCACCACCGGCGGCCTCCACCACGCCGCCCACTCCACCAGCGGCGGGATCCACACCGCCACCGACGCCGCCGGGAACGCCCTCAGCAGCGCCGGTGACGCAATCGCCGACGCACCCCACCAGGTCGCCGCCAAAACCCAGGGCAACCCCCTCGCCGCCGGGCTGATCGCGTTCGGCGCCGGGCTGCTCGTCTCCTCGCTGATCCCGGCCAGCCAGAAGGAACGCGAAGCCGCCGACGCCCTGAAAACCGCCGCCGAACCCATGACCAGCCAGCTCACCGAGGCCGCCAAGGACATGGCCCAGGGCTGGAAGGAACCCGCCCAGGAAGCCATGGAAAACGTCAAAGCCACCGCCACCGACGCCGCCCAGCACGTCAAGGACGAAGGCCAAACCGCCGCCCAGGACGTCAAAGCAACCGCCACGGACGCCAAGGACCACGTCCAAAACACCTAGGGATAAATAGGACGACGGCCGGCCAGCTTGAGTGCGGGCCGGCCGTTCGTTTCGGCTGGGCCCTGCTCTGGCCCGGCCGTGATGTGGGGCGTATTCTGGAGACACGCTTTTTTGGGGTGTGAACCGCAGTGATGGTACGCAAGAGCCTTGTATCGCGATCCCGTTCGACCTTGGCAAGGATGCTCGGGTTCGTCATTTTGAGTTGTGTCTGCGGCGCCTTGGTGGCCGCTTATTTTGTTCCGCAGCTTGCCGCCGCCGGCGCTGCCGTGACCGGTTCGATGAACTTCTACAATGGCCTGCCGTCCGACCTTGCCGTGCGGCCACCGGCGCAAACCACAAGGATCCTGACGTCGGACGGGAAACTGATCGCCTCGTTCTACGAGGAAAACCGGGTACGGGTTCCACTGAAGCAGATGTCGCCGTATATCAAGGACGCCGTGGTGGCGATCGAGGACAGCCGCTTCTATGATCACAGCGGCGTCGACCCCGTGGGCGTCCTCAGGGCGTTGGTGAGTAACGTCGCCGGCGGGGAACGGCAAGGGGCATCCACGCTGACCCAGCAGTACGTCACCAACGTGGCCAATGAAGCAAAAATCACCTCCGGACGCGAGGACGAGGTGGTCCTCAGCGGTGAGAAGACTATCGGCGACAAGGTCCGGGAAATAAAGCTGGCCATCGAGCTGGAGAAGAAATTCACCAAGGACCAGATCCTCGAGGGCTACCTCAACATCGTGTTCTTCAACCGCAGCGCCTACGGCATCGAAGCCGCCGCGCAGCAGTTCTACAGCGTCCCTGCCAGCAAGCTCAGCCTCCCGCAGGCAGCAATGCTGGCGGGGCTCGTCAACAGCCCCAGCCTCTACGACCCCGTGACTAACCCGGAGAACTCGCTCAAGCGACGCAACCTGGTCCTGGATGCCATGCTGGCGCAGGGCAAGATCACAAAAAAGCAGCATGACGCTGCGGCCGCCACCGGCGTGGGCCTGAAACTCCGCAGCTCGAAGCAAGGCTGCGCGGCAGCCGCCATCGCCCCCTATTTCTGCGACTACGTATCCCACCTGATCCTGAACAACCGGGCCTATGGTGCCGACACGGAAGCCCGTGAGCAGAAGCTGTTCCGGGGCGGGCTGACGATCACCACCACGCTGGACAGCCGGCTCCAGGCGGCAGCCCAATCCCAGGTCAACTCCACAGCCGGCGCCAACCCCGGCAAGTGGGGAGCTTCCCTCCTGACCGTCCAGCCGGGCACCGGCAAGATCCTGGCAATGGCCCAGAACACGGTGTTCCTCCCCCAGCCCGGCAGGTTCGACACCCAACTGAACTTCAACGTGGACGCCAAGGACGCCAACGGCAACGACCTCAACGGTGCCGGCGGGTTCCAGCCGGGATCCACCATGAAACCGTTCACGTTCGCCGAGTGGCTCCGCCAGGGACGCAAGATCACCGAAGAGGTGGACGCCACACGGCGGGAATACCCGCTGGGATTCCGCTGGCGGGACTCATGCGCCAAGGTGGTTGGCGCCTACAGCAGCAAGCAGCGCAGGGCCGGCCTCGAAGCTGCCGACGACCTGCAGAACGCGTCAGAGGGCTACTACCGCAGGATGCCCGCAAACTACGGGCTGTACAACTCCATCAACACGGCCACGTTTGCCGAGGTGGCCCAGCTGGACATCTGCGGGATCCAAAAAATGGTTGACACCCTGGGCCTGCACAGCGGCCTGGACGGGTCCGGGATCAACATGCACCAGCTGGGCAACATACTCGGCGGAACCGCCGTGTCCCCGCTCAACCTGGCCACAGCCTTCGCCACCTTCGCCGCCGACGGCCGCTACTGCGCGCCGATCGCCATCCAGCGCGTCACCGATTTCACGGGACGGGCGCTGGCCAGCCAGCGGCCGGCGTGCCGGGCCGCCGTGGAGCCGAAGATTGCCCGCGGCGTCAACTCTGTACTGCAGGACGTGCTCAAGAAGGGTTCGGGCGTCTACATCAGCCCCAAGGTCCAGAGCAAGGTTCCCGTGGCGGCCAAGACCGGCACCAACAACAGCAACGGCGCCACCTGGGTCCTGGGCTACACCAGCGGCCTTACCACCGCTTCCTTCTTCGGGGACGCCCTGAACGGCCAGAAACGGCCAGGCAGGAACATCACCATCAACGGCAAACACTACGACCGGATTGACGGCTACATGATCGCCGGCCCGCAGTGGGCCAGCTACATGCTGAAGGTAGCGAAGATGTATCCGGCCAAACCGTTCCCCAAGCCTCCGGCGTCCATGATCGGCAAAGGGGCAAAGTAGCGCCGCCATGACGGGCCGGAGCTACGGCCGCCAGCTGGCCCCGGTCCTACTCGAAGTGCCCGGTCCTACTCGAAGTGCGTCTCCACCCCTGATCCAGAGAGCCTTCCCACCAGTTCCGCGGCAACGTCGCGCAGTTTTTGGTTCCGGTTGCTCGAGACCTTGGCCAGTATGTCCATGGCTTCCTGCTGGGAGCATTTGTTCTGAGCCATGATCACCCCGCAGGCGATGTCGATCGCAGTCCGGCTCTGCATCGCGGCCTCAAGGTTGTGCGCCCGTGCTTGGGCGGCACCGATCCGGACCGACAGATGAAGCGTGCGGCTGGCCAGGTCGCCAAACTCGACAGCCCTGTCGAAGATCTCAGGCGTGAAAAGGCCGGGCGTGGGGCCGAAAAAGTTCAGGGCCGCACTGGCGCCGTCCCCAATGTCCAACGGAACGCCGAGGGTGCTGTAGACACCGTTCTCGGCCAGCCGCTTCTGGTACTCCGGCCAGCGGTCATCCGTTTGGACATCGTTGAGCAATTCGGGGGCCATGGTGAATAACGCCCGTATGCAAGGCCCGTCGCCCACGCGCTGCTCGATGTGGTCCAGCTCTATGGCGCGCGGGCTGCTGCCAGCAACGGTCGAAGTCTGTCTGTGCCGCTTCAGGGTGATGGCGCATTCAACGGCCGTTTCCGCCAGGCCGCTGAGGGTAGCTGCAGCAAATCCGGCCATGCCCTCGAGGAAACCGTCAACATTGTCGGCCCCGATGAGGATATCCTGCAGCTGAATCAAGGCTGCACCTTCGTTCGCTTCGGTCATTCCACAATGCTAGACGCCAAACGGCCAAAATCTACCCGCGTCCTCAGGCTGCCTGCAGCGGGCGGGCCTACGCCGAAGCCTGCTGCCCGGCCTCTACTTGGACCAGCTGCACCTGCACGCCGGATTCCCTGAACAGTGCCGCCTGGTCCGGATCGGCGCCGGAGTCGGTCACCAGGGTCCACGGCAGGGCGAGCTTCGCCCAGGCGTGGAACGGGCGCTTTCCCAGCTTGCTGGAATGGGCCAGGACGTAGACTGCATCCCCGCGCCGGGCCATGAGTTCCTTCAGCCGGGTCTGCGCATGATCCGCCTCGCAGAGCCCGTCGTCGGCGGTGACGGCGTCGGCGCCGAGGAACACGCGGTCAAAGCTCATGCGCTCCAAGGCCGCCTCGGCAAGGGGACCGACGAACGTCTGGCTCACGCCCCGCAGCCGGCCGCCGAGGCAGTCCACCTGAATCCCCGGCGATTCAGCGAGCTCCTGCAGTGTGTTGATTCCCGGCGTCGTGACGGACAAGTTTTCCCTGCCCCGCAGGGCGTGTGCCAGTGCACCGACGGTGGAGCCGCCGTCGAGCAGGATGTTCTCGCCGTCCTTCACCTCTGCGGCAGCCCAGGCTGCGATGGCGTGCTTCTGTTCGTACGCCTCGCCGGTCCGCTGCCGCAGGGACGGTTCAGGGTGGGCGCCGAGCGCCACGGCCCCGCCGTAGGTCCGCGCCAGCTTCCCCTCCTCATTCAGGTGGGCCAGGTCCCGCCGGATGGTGGAGGCGGTCACCCGGAAATGCCGCGACAGTTCCTCCACAGACGCCAGTCCCGTGGTGACGGCAAGGTGGTAGATCTCTTCGCGCCTGGCTCTGGCGGTGGTCATCTGTGGCTCTCCTTTGCTGTCACCATCGTAGGGGTCCGGCGGCCGCGCACCTCACAGCGAGGCGCCGCCGCAGATCACGTAGTTCTGGCCCGTGATGGACTTTCCGTGCGGCCCAAGCAGGAAACCGGCGAGCGCCGCAACGTCCTCGGGATCCACGAGCTGGCCGAGCGCAGGCAGCTTCGGCGGCGTGCCCGCCCGCCCGGGGTCCGCCAGCATGGGCGTGTCCGTGGGTCCGGGCGACAACACGTTCACCGTGATTCCCCGCGGGGCAAGCTCCTGGGCCCACGTCCTGCCCATGCCCATCAGCGCCGCCTTCGTGGCCGCGTACTGGCTCTTGCCGGCCGCGCCCGTGGACGTCCGGCTGCCAATCAGCAACACCCGGCCGCCGTTGGGCATCCGCGGCACCACCTCGTTGGCCAGCGCGCTGGCGGCACCCACGTGTACGGCAAACATGCCGGCGAGCGCGTCCGGGTCCAGCTCGCCCAGACGCGCGGTGCGCTGGTATCCGGCGGCGTGCACCAGCGCGTCAGCCGGGTCAATCCCCGCCGCAGTGTCCGCCAGCGACGCCGCGTCGGACAGGTCCGCGTGCAGCCAGCGGAACCCTGGCCCGAGCGAGGTCTCGCTGCGGCTCAGCCCGGTGACGGCCCAGCCGTCGGCCAGCAGCCGTGCGGCGATCGCCTTGCCGATGCCGGAGCTGCAGCCCGTGACAATCGCGTGGCGGGTGCCGGTCACTGCTCGTCGCCACCCGGCGTAGCACTGCCCTCGTAGGCCCACTCCGGGTCCACGCGGACGTACTTGATGGCCTGCCGGAAGTAGGTGTACGCGATGTTCAGTGCACCGTCCGGGCCCTGGTGGATGGACGGGTAGGAGTACTCCCTGTTCAGGCCATCGCGGGAGTTGTTGGAAAGGCAGTAGCCGTCCCCGACGTCGAGGTTCCGCCGGATGGGCCACGTGCGGCCCGAATCCTCCGAGATGGCCAGCGTCATGGGTGAGCGCGGCGTCCCCCAGAAGGCGCGCCGCCCGCCGTCGTCCGTTCCGCCGCCGGCGGCCGGATCGGGTTCGGTGAGCTGGCCCTGCTCGGCGGCCAGGCCGTCGTCGTCAATTTCGTCGTAGAGCGAGAGGCGGCGCTCGGTGTTCTCCCCCGCGCGGCTGTGGTTGTAGACCAGCGCCAGCCGGCCGTCGGTGAGCGCCGTGAACTGGATGGAGGAGTTGTTGTTGGGCAACTCCGTGGGGACCGGCTCGCTCCAGGTGGTGCCGTCGTCTGTGGAGCGGGATTCGTAGATCGAGTCGGCCCAGCGGCTGCGGAACAGTGCCAGCAGTGAGCCGTCGGCCACGGGCTGGATGTTCATGTGGACGCAGCCCAGGCTCCCCGGCAGGATGTGCTCGCTCCAGGTGGCCCCGCCGTCGTCGGAGATCATCACGGCACTGTCGTCGCTGTTGCCCACCCACTTCTCCCCCGGCGTGGTGATGCAGCGGAAGATCGGGATGATCAGGCGGCCGGACGGCAGCAGCACCGGCAGCTGCCGGACAAAGACGCCGCCCGTTTCGTTGGCCGGGAACAACGTTTCAACCGGTCCCCAGGTGCGGCCGCTGTCCGTGGAAGTACGACGGCGGACCTCGGCGGTGTCCTGGTTGCCCGCCTTCTGCGCGGTGTACAGCAGCCACAGCTGGCTGTCCTCTCCGGCACTGCCGGTAGCCGTGAACAGGATCGGGTTCTGCTCCGACCGGGTGGAGTCGTCCGTGAGCTGCTGCGCCGGGGACCATTGGCTGCTGCCCGGCTCCAGGGCGGAGAACCAGATGGAGATGTCCGGCACGCCTTCCTGGGTGCCGCCGAACCATACGCAGCCGAGGCGGCCGTCGGGCAGGGTCAGGAGGTTGGCGGCGTGGCTCTGCACGGTGGGCGCCGGCAGGTAGGCGAAGTCTGCGCCGTCCGCGCGCTTCACTGCGCCGTCGGGGGTGATGGTGCTGTAGCCGGCGTTGGTTGTCTGCATGCCTCAGCCCTCCGACTTGGCGGCGGCCAGATGCGCCTTGGCGGCCAGCTCGAGGTGGGTCAGGTCCGAGGCGACGGTGGTGAACGTGTAGCCCTGGCGCAGCCGCTGGGCGGCGATCTCCCCGGCGGCGGTGTGGATGCCGGCGGCAATCCCTGCCGAGGCGGCCGCCTCGGCGATGGTTTCCAGCGCCGCGTTGAACTCGGCCTCGACGGCGGGGTCCCCGGGGAAGGCGCCGCCCACCGCGATGGCCAGATCCGAGGGGCCCACGTAGATGCCGTCCAGGCCGGGCGTCGCGCAGATCTCCTTCACGTTGGCCAGGCCCTCGGGCGTCTCGATCATGGCGAAGACCAGGGTGGCGGCGTTGGCTTCGGCGGGCACCGGGCCGATCCGCAGGGCCGAGCGCATGGGTCCGTAGGACCGCCCGCCCAGCGGCGGGTACTTCGCGGCGGCGACTGCTGCCGCGGCGTCCGCGGCGGTGTTGACGAGGGGGACGATCACGCCGACGGCGCCGGCGTCGAGGGCCTTGCCGATCGCGGTGAAGTCGTTGGCCTCCACCCGCACCATGCCGGCGGCGGTGTGCCCGGCGTCGATGGCCATCAGGCCGTTCAGCACGCCGGAGTAGCCGAGCAGCCCGTGCTGCGCGTCCAGGGCCACGTAGTCGTAGCCGAGCCGGCTGATGCGTTCGGTGGCCACGGGTGCGTCCAGCACCGCCCAGTAGCCGACGGCCTGCTCACGGGCGCGGACCTTGCGGGCGAATTCGGTAGCGAGTTCAGATGTCATGTGGTGTCTTCTGCCTTCAGTTCGGGAGTCAGCGGGTAATCAGCGGTTGTAGGCCGGCATGGGCCCGCGGAGCCCGGAGCCGACGGCGTCGCAAGCGGCGCTGACGTCCTCGGGCAGCGGTCCCTGGGCCACGGCGGCGATGTTGGAGCGCAGCTGCTCCACCTTGGAACCGCCCAGGAGCATCGAGCCGACGCCGGGCCGGTAGGCGAGCCAGCGCAGGGACAGCTCCGCGAGGGTGATGCCTGCCGCGTCGGCGATGCCGGCCAGGGCGTTGACGGCGTCGAACAGCTGCTTGTCCCAGTAGCGCTGGGTGTACATGGCGGCCAGCTTGGAATCACCGAAGCGGCCCTCCGAGGGCTTGGCCTCGAAGCTGTGCCTGCCGGTGAGCAGGCCGCCGCCGAGCGGGTTGTAGACCATGGTGTGAAGGTTGTGCGTGGCGGCGAACTCGAGGTATTCCTCCTCCACCCGCCGGGCCACCAGGTTGTAGAGCTGCTGCGCCACCACGGGGGCGGGCGCACCCACCTCGCGGGCAACGTGGATCACGTCGGCGATCTGCCACGCTGCGAAGTTGGAGACGCCCAGCGCCCCGATCTTACCTTCGGCGGCCAGCTCGGCCACGGTGCGCAGGGTGTCCTGCAGCGGTGTGGCACGGTCCGGCTGGTGCAGGTAGAACAGGTCGATGCTGTCCACGCCGAGCCGACGCAGGCTGCCCTCGACGCTGTTGCGCAGCCCTTGCGGGGACAGCGGGGAGTGCTGGCCGTGGTCTGCGTGCGGCATGCCGGCCTTGGAGGCGAGGACGACCTCGTCGCGGCGCCCCTTGAGGAGACGGGCGAGCATCTCCTCTGTCACACCGCCCACGTAGGCGTTGGCGGTGTCGATGGTGGTGATGCCGGCGTCAAGCGCCTCTTCCACCATGCGTCCGGCGGTGGCCTCATCGGCGGTGTCGCCGAACGTCATGGTGCCCAGCACCAGCCGCGAGATGGGAAGCTTCAGTCCTTCCACCGGGGTTCCTTCTGGCTGCTTGCTCATGCGTTGATTCTCCGTGGGTTGCGTTCTCGGTCGGGTTCAGAAAGTCGGGCGTTCGGGGCTTCGGGCGGCCGGTTTAGGCGCCTTTCAGTGCCAGCGGGCGGACGACGTGGCGGGGTTTGAGGCCGCGCATGGTGGACGGGTCCAGGGCGGCCCGGCGGAGCTTGCGGGTGTAGTCCTCCTTCGGCGCGGTCAGCACGGATGCAGTGCTGCCGGACTCCACCAGCTTGCCGCGCTGCATGACCATGACGCTATCGCTGATCTCCTGCACCACGCCAAGGTTGTGCGAGATGAAGACGTACGTGATGCCGGTTTCGTCCTGGATGGACTTCAGCAGCCGCAGCACCTGGGCCTGAACGGACACGTCCAGCGCGCTCGTGGCTTCGTCGCAGACCAGCAGTTCCGGCTTGGAGGCGAGCGCCCGGGCAATGCCGATGCGCTGCCGCTGGCCGCCGGAGAACTCGGCGGGATGGCGGTCCAGGGACTTGGCCGGCAGACCCACCTGGTCGATCAGCTTCGCGGCTTCCTTGTGCCGCTCGGCCTTGGACCGGACGCCCTGCAGCTTCAGTGGTTCAGCCACGATCTCCTGCGCGGTGAGGTGCGGGTCCAGGGAGCCGTACGGATCCTGGAAGACCATCTGGAACTTGGAACGGAGCGGCCGCAGCTTGGCTTCGCTGAGTGCGGCCAGGTCCGTGCCGTCCAGTTCGATCCGGCCGCTGGCCGGCGTCACCAGCCGCATCAGTGCCTTGGCGATCGTGGACTTTCCGCAGCCGGATTCACCGACGACGGCGATGGTCTTGCCTTTCTCTACGGAGAAGGAGACGTCATCCACGGCGCGGAACGTTCCGCCCGGCACGTGGTAGTCCACCACGAGGTTCTCGACGGAGAGGAACGGCTTAGTCATGGCTGGCTCCGGTGTTGGTCAGGGCGGCGGCTGCCGCTGCGTCGGACTGCGTGGTGCCGGCGGGAGTTTCGTCCCAAGGGCCCAGGACCGGCACGGCGGCCAGCAGGTTGCGGGTGTACTCGGTGGCCGGGCGCTCCACGACCTGCTGGACGTCGCCGGACTCCACGAAGGAGCCGTCCTTCATCACGTGGATGCGGTCCGAGATCAGCCGGGCCACGCCGAGGTCGTGCGTGATCATCAGGATGCCGATGCCGCGCTGTTCCTGCAGCTCCAGCAGGAGATCCAGGATGCCGGCCTGCACGGTGACGTCCAGAGCCGAGGTAGGCTCGTCGGCCACCAGGAGCTGCGGTTCACTGGCCAGGGCGATCGCGATCAGCACGCGCTGGAGCATGCCGCCGGAGAGCTGGTGCGGGTACTTCTTCAACTGCACCTCGGGGGTGGGAATGTGCACCTGTTCCAGCAGCCGGATGGCGCGGGCGCGGACGGCGCCCTTGTCCTTGGAGGCGGCGCCGGCGATGCGGATGGCTTCGGAGAGCTGGCTGCCGATGGAGTGCACGGGACTCAGCGCGGTCATCGGGTCCTGCGGGATAAGCGCGACGGTGCGGCCGCGGACCTTGTTGATGGCCTTCGGTACGGCCACCACGTCCACGCCGTCGATGAGCACGGTGCCGGAAAGCACCGCCAGATCGTCCGGCAGCAGGCGGAGGACGCCCATCGCCGTCGTCGATTTGCCCGACCCGGACTCGCCGATGATGGTGACCGTCTCACCGCGGTGGATGCTGAAGTTCACCGAATCCACGGCCCGGATGATGCCGGCGTCGGTGATCAGCTCCACCTGGAAGTCGCGGACCTCGAGCAGGGCAGGCTCGGTGTGGCCGGTGGAGGCGGGTTGTGCGTTCATGTCAGGCACCCTTCTTCTTGCGGCGGGGGCGGTCACGGAGGCCGTCGCCCAGCAGGTTCACGCCCACCACCATCAGCACGATCACCAGGCCGGGCAGGGTGACCATCCACCAGGAGGTGGTGATGTAGTCCTGGCCGTCGGAGATGATGCGTCCCCAGGTGGCGAACGGACGCTGGGGGCCGGCCCCCAGGAAGCTGAGGGCGCTCTCAAGCAGGACGGCCTGCGCCAGGAGCAGCAGCACCACGAGGGTTGCCTGCTTGATGACGTTCGGGATGATGTGCTGGATGAGGATCTGGACGCGGTGCAGGCCCAGGATGCGCGCCGCGGATACGTACGGCTTTTCGCGTTCCACGAGCACCATGGACCTGGTCAGCCTGGCCACTTCCGGCCATTGGGCAATGGCGATGACAAACGTGATCACCGGGATGGACGGGCCGAAGAGCGCCACCACCAGGAGCAGCATCATGAGCAGCGGCAGGGACATCTGGGCTTCGAGGAGGCGGGAGACCACCGTGTCCACCCAGCCGCCGAAATAGCCGGCGGCGGCGCCGAGGATGATGCCGATGGCCCCGGAGACCACCACGGCCAGGATGCCGATGGTGAGGGAGACCTGGCCGCCGTGCAGGATGCGGGAGAGCAGGTCGCGGCCCAGCTGGTCTGTGCCGAACAGGTGGCCGTCCACCAGCGGGGCGAGCCGGCGGGCGGAGAGGTCCTGGTGGTTGGCGTCCGGCAGCGGAAGCACCTGGGCCAGCAGGATGGGGATGATGACGAGCAGCGTGCAGACGGCGCCGATGCGGAGCTTCCACTTGGCGGCGTTGCGTCGGCGGGTGGCCCCCGCCTTCGCCACGAGTTCCTTGGTGACGGCGCTCGGGGACGGAATGCGCGTGGCTCCGGCGGGCTGGCCGGACGGGACTCCTGGTTCGTTTCCTGCCGAAGGAGTCGCGGTGTCACTGAGGCTCATGCTGCTGCCGCCTTTCCAAGACGAACGCGGGGATCAAGAAGCGGGTAGGCGAGGTCGATGACGAGCTGGACGGCTACGGCCAGCAGGGACGTCAGCAGGACGGTCGCCTGGATGAGGGGATAGTCGCGGGTCTCGAGTGCCCGGACAATGAGGGAACCTACGCCGGGCCAGGCGAACACGACTTCCACCACCACCACGCCGTTGAGCATGGCGGCAAAGCGGGTGCCGAGGGCGGTGAAGACCGGAATGGCGGAGTTGCCCATGGCATAGCGCCAGGTCAGCGCCGAGCTGCCCACTCCCCTGGACCGCGCCACGGTCAGGTAGGGGGCCGCGAAGTTGGCGGTCATCTCACGCCGCACCATCCGTGAGATCAGCGCGATCTGCAGGATGGCGATGGTGACGGTGGGAAGGACCAGTCCGCCCCAGGTGGCGAAGCCCGAGGCCGGGAACAGCGGGATCAGGACGGCGAACCCGGTCAGGAGCATGATGCCGGTCCAGAAGTCCGGCATGGACTGCCCGGCGATAGTGAGGACGTTGACGCCCAGTTCCCGGTTGGTGTCAGGGCGGCGGGCCATCCACACCCCCAGGGGGATGGCGATCACGGCGGTGAGGAGGATGGCCGCGGTGGCGAGGGTGAGCGTGTACGGCATCCGCTCGGCCACCACCTGCATGGCCGGCGCCTGGAACGAGTAGGACGTGCCGAGGTTTCCGGTGAATAGCTGCTGCAGGAAGATCCAGTACTGCTCCAGCACGGGACGGTCCAGGCCGAACTGTTCACGGACCTTGGCCAGCTGCTCGGTGGTGGCCAGCGGGCCGGCGTAGGACACGGCCGGATCACCGGGAGCGAGGCGGATCAGGATGAAGACCGTGGAGACCGTCAGGAACACGGTCAGCAGGCCCTGGCCCAGTCGCTTGAGGATGTAGTTGGTCATGACTCAGGCCTCCAGCCGGACGTCAACAAGGGGGTAGGAGTTGGTGGGCGCCAGGGCCAGTCCTGCCACGCGCTTCTGGTGGGCAAGCACCGACTTGGGAACGAATGCCCAGGCGCACGGCCAGGTATCCCAGATGGCCTTCTGCGCGGTGGCGAGCAGCTGCTCCCGGCGTACCGGATCCACCTCGGAGGACGCGGCCTGGATCTTTTCCTGCACATCAGGGACTACGTAGCCCTGGTAGGTGTCGCGGGTTTTTTCCTTCTCTGCGGTTCCGGCGTACATGCCCTGCATCATGGTGATGGCCAGGCCGGTGGGGCTGCTGAAGCCGTTGCCCAGCAGGTCCCAGTCGCCCTGCTTGCCCTGGCGCCAGGCCAGGATGTTGCCGCCGGGCTCGAACTGCTGCAGCTGGGTCTTCACGCCAATGTTGCCGAACATCTCCACCAGCGCCTCCATCACGGAGGTGTCGGAGGCAAACTCGCCGGTTTCCCAGATGATCTTCAGGTTGAGGTCCGTGACGCCGAGGCTCTTCAGCGTGGCCTTGGCCTTCTCCGGGTCGTAGGTGTAGTTGCCGGTCTTGGCGAAGCCGGTGAGGCTGGACGGGACCACGCCTTCGGCTTCGCTGACCGAGTCGACCAGGACGTCCTTGACCAGCGCCTCGCCGTCGACCGCCCAGCTGAGCGCCTGTCGGACGCGGACGTCGGACAGCGGATGACTGGCCGGCTTGCGGAAGTTGTAGAAAATCTGGTTCAGCCGGAGGCTGGACGCCTCGGCCAGGACGACGCCGGGAAGTCCGGCCAGCTGCTCGCGGGAGTCAGGCGTGATGGAGTCAATGACGTCCACCTCGCCGCTGCGCAGCGCGATGACGCGGCTGGATTCCTCCGGCAGGAACCGGACCTCGACGTTGTCCACCTTGGGGGCGGGACCCCAGTAGTTCTCGTTGCGCCTGAGGCTGTAGGTGCCGGCGCCGCGGTTGAACTTGGATACCACGTAAGGGCCGGTGCCCACGCCTTCCTGCAGCTCCTCGGGCTTGTTCTTGGCTGCCGGGCTGATAAGGATCATGCTCATCAGGGAATCGAGGATGGGGATGGGGTTCTTGGACTCCATCCGGAACGTCCTGTCATCCACCGGGACCACGGTGGGGAATTCCGGGAAGAACCCGGCGACGAAGGAGCCCTGCACCTGCTGGTACATCTTCAGCGCCGTGGCGATGTCCTCGATGGCCACCGGGGTGCCGTCCGAATAGCGGACGCCTTCACGCAGGCGCGCCGTCCACACGGTGGGCGAGGTCATCTCAAAGCGGTCCGCCAGGACCAGGATCGGCTTGGTTTCGGGGCCGATGGCGGTCAGTCCCTGCCGCACGGCGCGCTGAACGGTGACGGCGGCGTCGAACTGGTTGAGCTTGTTGTCGAGGCTGACGAGGGACCTGTTGAGGGCCAGCGTCAGGGTGCTGGGTCCCGGCAGGCCCGTGGGGCCGGCACACCCGGCCATGGAGCCTGTGCCCAGGAGAAATCCGGCGGTTGCGCCAAACTGCAGGAGGCGGCGCCGTGAGATCTCACTTCCTTGAGGAAGAACGGTCATCGTTGACCTCTCGGTTGAATGGGACGGCTGGCGGCCGGATGGCCTGCGCCGTGTTACATGCATCACTCTGCCACTCATGCGCGAAATGCGCAATATCCCTAGCGCGATTCGCGCAGGCATGCCATCATGGTGCTACCGATCCATAGAAGAAGGGAGGACGACGTGACTGCAGTCCTTATCCAGGCAGATGACTTTTCCGGCGCAGCAGAAGTGGGGCAATGCTTTGCAGCCCAAGGGCTGGACACCCGGATCCTCCTGTCCGCGCCAAGGGCAGGCAGGACTGCCGAAGGCGCCGCCACAAGCACAGAAGCCGTCGGCCGTCCCGACGTTGTGGTTGTCGACACCCACTCACGCGCCCTGGCCCCGGAGTCCGCCGCCGCGGCGGCGGCAGACGTCTTCGGCAGCACTGAGGCAGACGGCGCACGCGTCCTGCTCAAGAAAATCGACTCCCTGTGGCGCGGCAATGTTGGCCCGGAGATCGCGGCACTTTCGGCCCTGGGCAACCACGTTGTCCTGGCCGGCGCGCTCCCCCAGCTGAACCGGACAGTCGTTGGCGGCCGGCCCTTTGCCGACGGCGTCCGGCTGGACCGCACCGAACTGTGGCGGGCCGAGGCAGCCGAACCGCCCGCGGAGATCGCGCAGCTGCTGGGCCCCGGCGCCTCGGTGAGGCTTGTGGACCTGCCCGCAGTACGGTCGGGCGGCCTCGTAGCCGTTCTTGGCGAGGCACTCTCTGGAACATCTCCCGCCACCGTGATTGTCGACGGCGAGACTCCGGCCGACCTGGAGGCCGTCGCCGCCGCGCTGCTCGACCTGGACTTCAGAGCCCGCGGACGGCGCATCGTGCTGGCCGGAACCGGCGGAATGGCCTTGCTGCTGGCGGCGAAACTGGGCACCAGCTCTGCGCGGAATGCGCAACAGCAGGTGTCACACGGCCCGACGACGGCGGGGACTCACCGGACGGTGCTGGCCGCCGTTGGCTCCGCCTCGGCGAAAGCGGCAGCGCAGCTGCGGAATCTGGAGGCCGGCGGCTTCACCGCCCTTCGGATCGCTCCCAACGAACTGCAGCGTCCCGAGGGCTTCCGCCCGAGGCTTGCGGAAGCCCGGCAGCTCCTGGCGGCCGGGCCGGCAGCCCTGACTGTCACCGCCGACGTCGTCAATCCGCACGAGTCCGGCAGGATCGTGCGGAACCTGGCGCGGCTGGCCGCCGGCGCGGCAACGGGTCCCGGGGCCGCCGCGGACCTCATCCTCACTGGCGGCGAAACGGCCCGCGAGGTACTGGACGCCCTCGGCATCCGCTCGCTAACCCCGCTCGCGTCCGTACAGCACGGCGCCGTGGTCAACCTTTCCGACGACGGGCGGCTGGTGGGCACCAAGCCCGGCAGCTTCGGCGACAATGACGCCCTCGTCCAGCTCTACTCCTCCATCAAAGACCTCCGGTCTTCCACCAGCGCATCCCACCCCTCCCTCAAACCTGGAGCTCCAATGACATCAGCAGTGAACGCAACCGAACAGGACACCCGGCCCTTCATCGCCGTAACCATGGGCGACGGCGCGGGCGTTGGCCCCGAGGTGACCGTGGGCGCCCTTCTCGACGAGAACGCCTACCGCGACTGCCGCCCCGTGGTCATCGGCGACGTCCACCGGCTGAAGCTGGGCGCCAAAGCACTGGGCGTGCAAGCCAACATCGTCGAAGTGGCGACGGTGGGTGAGGCGGTCTTCGAGGCCGGCCGGATCAACGTGATCGATCCCAAGCTGCTGCCTGCCGACCTGCCCTGGGGCCAGGAGTCCGCCGAGGCCGGCAACGCCGCCTACCACTACATCCGGATCGCCTGCGAGCTCGGCATGAAGGGCGACGTCCAGGGCATCTGCACGGCGCCGCTGAACAAGGCCGCACTGCACAAGGCCGGGCACATCTACCCGGGCCACACCGAACTGCTGGCGCATTTCATGGGCGTCGAGGAAGTGTCCATGATGCTGTCCACGCCCAAGGTCAAGGTCATCCACGTCACCACGCACATCGGCCTGATCGACGCCATCAACAGGATCGAGCCCGGCCTGGTGGAGCGGACCGTGCGCCGCGGCTACGAAGCCATGCAGCGCGCCGGCATCGCCAACCCCAAAATCGGAGTGTGCGCCATCAACCCGCACGCCGGCGAAAACGGCCTGTTCGGGTACGGCGAGGAGGCCGAGAAGATCACCCCGGCCATCGAGAAGCTCCAGGCCGACGGCGTCGACGCCCGCGGCCCGCTCCCGGCGGACACGGCGTTCTTCCTGGCCGGCCGCGGCGACTACGACCTCATCGTGGCGATGTACCACGACCAAGGCCACGGACCGATCAAGGTCCTCGGCATCGAAGCCGGCGTCAACATCACCGTGGGCCTGCCCGTCATCCGCACGTCCGTGGACCACGGCACCGCCTTCGATATCGCAGGCAAGGGCATCGTGGACGTTCGCAGCATGATCGAGGCACTGCGCCAGGCGGCCGAGATGTCGCCCAGCCGAGCGGCAGCCTGAGCGGCCGCGGCGGCCCGGACTGCCGCGGCAGCCAGGCAGCCTGAGCGGCCGCGGCAGCTGAGGCAACCGGTCAGGAAATCTGCAGGCCGCCGTTGATGTCGTACGTCGCGGCGGTGATGTAGCCGGCGTCCTCCCCCATCAGGAACACCATGAGGGCGGCGATGTCGCGGACCGTGCCCACCCTGCCCACAAGGATGTCCTGGGCCATGTCCGCCTTGCGTTCGTCGGTCAGGGTACCGCCCATGATGTCCGTGTCCACGGGGCCGGGGGCGATGCAGTTGACGGTGATGTTGTGCTTGCCCATCTCGCGCGCGAGCGCCCGGGTGAAGCCGATGATGGCTGCCTTCGAGGCGCTATATGCCACCTTGGAGTAGGTGCCGCCGCCGCGCTGGGCGGAGATGGAGGAAACGCTGACCACCCGGCCGAGCCTGCGCTCGATCATGCCGCGGAGCACGCGCTGGGTGACCAGGAACGTGCCGGTCATGTTGATCCGGAACACCCGCTCCCAGGCTTCGAGGGTCTCGTCCATGAATTCAGTGGGCGAGCTGATCCCGGCGAGGTTCGCCAGTGCCACGATGGGCGGCATGTTGGCCTCCACCTCGTCGATGGCGGCGTTCACCGTGGCCTGATCGGAGACATCGGCTCCCACCCCCCTGGCCAGGACGCCGTATACGGAGGAGATGTCCTCCGCAGCGCGCCGGGCTGCGTCGCCGTCGATATCCAGGATGGCCACGGACCAGCCCTCGCTGGCGAGCATTTCCGCCGTTGCCCGGCCAATGCCCCGTGCGGAAGCGGCCCCGGTCAGCACCGCGGTGCGTTCGGCCGGGAACGTGTCGTGGTGCGTCATATCTGTGATCCCCTCTAGCGCTTAATGTCGTCTAGTACTTGGTATCGAACTCGTCAGCGGCAACGGCTTCTTCACCGACGGCCGCAGGGGTGCCCGGCTTCACATGGCCTTCCGGACGCTTGCGGGCGTACAGGTAGGTGGCAACCGCCGTGATGCCGAGGCAGACGGCCAGGAACACGAGGCCTGAGCGGTTGTCGCCCGTGGCGTCATTGAACAGGCCCACCGCATACGGCGCCACGAAGCCGCCCAGATTACCGAGCGAGTTCACCATGGCGAGGCCGGCGGCTGCCGCGGCTCCCACCAGCGCGGTGGACGGCATGGCCAGGAAGGGGGCGATGGCCGAGTAGATGCCCATGGCCGCGAGGGTCAGGGCCATCATGGCCAGGATGGCGTTGACCTGCACCAGGTATCCGGCGGCCAGCAAGCCGACGGCCGCCATCACCATGCTGATGCTGGCGTGCAGGACGCGGTTACCGGTGCGATCGGACCGCTTGCCCCAGAAGTACACGAAGACCGCTGCGATCGAGTACGGGATGGCCACGATAAAGCCCACCTCGGTGGTGCTGAACTTGCCGAGGGCCGCGACGATGGTGGGCATCCACAGGCCCAGGCCGTAGATGCCGCAGACCAGTCCGAAGTACAGGGCTGAGTAGGCGATGGTGCGGGGGTCCTTGAGCCCGGCCAGGAAGTGGTGCGGCTGGCCCTTTTGCTTGTGGGCCAGTTCCTCGTCCATGGTCCGTGTCAGCCATTCCCGCTCGTCATCTGCCAGCCAGTGCGCGTGGCTGGGACGGTCCGTCATGAGGATCGGGGTGAGCAGGCCGAGGAGGATGGCCGGAATACCTTCGATGATGTACAGCCACTGCCAGCCGTGCAGACCCATGATGCCGTCCATCTGCAGCAGCAGGCCGGAAACCGGGGCACCCAGTGCATTGGAGATCGGCTGGGCCAGAATGAAGATGCCCAGGACGGTGACCCGCTGGCGGGCTGGGAACCACAGCGTCAGGAAGAAGAGGATGGCCGGGAAGAAGCCTGCCTCCGCCGCACCCAGAAGGAAGCGGATGATGTAGAAGGTCACCTCGCCGTTCACCAGGGCCATCGCCGTGGCGAAGATGCCCCACGAGATCAGGATGCGGGCAATCCACTTCCTGGCACCGAACTTGTACATGCCGCCGTTGCTGGGAATTTCCAGCAGAGCGTAGCCCAGGAAGAAGATGCCTGCGCCGAGGCCATACGCCGAAGCGCTGAGGCCGATGTCCTCGCTCATGGTCAGCTTGGCGAAGCCAACGTTATTGCGGTCCAGGTACGCCACGAAGTAGAGCAGCACAATGAGCGGCATGAGGCGGCCGCGCACTTTTTTCAGGGTACGGTGGCCCAGTTCGTCCAGATGGTCAGCCGGGTTTATAGCGCTCATGTTGCACCTCGCAAGGAGAGACGGGTCCGCCCGGGTTCCGCGACGGAACAATTAAGGTTTACCACTCCGTCCACGGATAGTCATTATGCTTACTAAATTCTTGAGCAGGGGTGCGCGCTCTAGTTCCTGCTGTTCAGCCATTCCAGGAGCCGGTCCAGCGGCCACGTGGTGATGATCCGCTCGGCCGGGACACCGTTGCGTTCGGCCCGCTCGGCGCCGTACTGCAGGAAATCGAGCTGGCCCGGGGCGTGGGCGTCGCTGTCGATGCTGAACAGGCAGCCGGCCTCGAGTGCCAGCTGCATCAGGTTGTCCGGCGGGTCCTGCCGTTCGGGCCGTGAGTTGATTTCGACGGCGACACCGGCTTCCGCGCACGCCGCAAAGACCCGCTCGGCATCGAATTCGGACTCGGGACGGGTCCCGCGGGACCCCTGCAGGAGGCGGCCGGTGCAGTGGCCCAGGACATTGGTGTGGGGATCGCGGATGCCGCCGAGCATCCGCTCCGTCATGGCGCGCCGGTCCGAGCGGAGTTTGGAGTGCACGCTGGCCACCACCACATCCAGCCGGTCCAGCATCTCCGGCGTCTGGTCCAGCTCGCCGTTTTCCAGGATGTCCACCTCGATGCCGGACAGCAACCGGAAGCCGCCGTCGGCTTCGCTGTTCAGCCCGGCCACCACGTCCAGCTGCTCGCTGAGCCGCTCGGCGGTCAGCCCGTTGGCGATCTTGAGGTTTGGCGAGTGGTCCGTCAGGGCGAGGTATTCCCGGCCCAGGTGCCGGGCGGCGTCGGCCATCAGCTCCGGAGGGGAACCGCCGTCGGACCAGTCACTGTGGCTGTGCAGGTCGCCGCGGAGCAGCGGGCGCAGCCCGTCTCCCCCCGCGGCGAGCGGCTTGGCGCCGCCCTCCCGCAGCTTCTCAAGATAGTCGGGCACCCCGCCGTCCACAGCCTGCCGAATGACGGTGAAGGTGGTGTCACCGATCCCCTTCGTCCGCTTGAGCCTGCCGTCGCGGGCGCGCTCCGCCACCTCGTCCGGCGCCAGTCCGCTGATGACCCCGGCCGCCTTCCGGAACGCCTGGACCTTGAAGGTCGGCGCGGCGGAGCGCTCCAGCCAGAAGGCAATCTCGTTGAGGGCGTCAGCGGCGTCCATGCCGTACTAGTCCTGGTGGAGCTGGATGAAGTTGCCGCAGCCGTCGTCGAAGACTGCGGAGATTCCGGACGGGTCCTCGGCGGGTTCGCCCCGGAACTGGACGCCGGCGGCGGCCAGGCGCTCGTACTCGGCCCTGACGTCCGGGGAGCCGAAGACGATGGCGGGGATCCCGGCGTCGTACAGTCCCTTGCTGTACGCGGAGGCGATGGGGTTGTCGCTGGGCTCCAGCAGCAGTCCCACGGTGCTATCAGCTCCCGGGTCCTTGACGATGAAGAGATTGTGCTCGGGCATGGCCATGAGCGTGTCGAAGCCGAGGGTCTCCGTGTAGAAGGAGTGCGCCGCGGCAGGGTCCTGAACGTGGATGCTGCACATTTTGAGTCGCATGGCGCCTACGCTACGCCGCACGCCCGCCGCTGCAAACCGCCCGTCCGCCCATTGAGCAGGCCCGCCCCTTTACAGGTCCGTCCACAGACCGGGGAGGTACCCATTGACCGGGGCTTCGGCAGGGGCTGCAATTTAAGTGCGGCCCGGATTGCCGGGCAGCGCCCGTCCTTGGGAGGTGCAGTGGTGCCCGCAGTTTCCGATGCCGCCCCCTTGGGGCTGCTGCAACTGGTCCTCTGGAGCGCAGTGCTGGCGGCCGCAGTCGCCTGCACGGTTTTCACCGTGCGCCATCACTTAAAGACGTCCGACGGCGACAGTTCTGACCTGCTGTTCTGGGACCTTTTCGCCGGCTCGGTGGTGGTTGCCCCGGCCCTGCTCATCCCCGCGGTTTCCTCGCCGCCGGCTGGCCTGGCCCTGGCCGCCGTAGCAGGGGTCAGCGGCATTGCCGCGTACCGCAGCAGCCCCACGGTGCTGTCCTGGTACGAGACCCGGCGGCGCCGGCGGGTGGACGGCCCGCTGTGCCGTGCGGCCGCCGTCGTGCATGAAGAGATCGTGGGACGCTGGGCGCGCTACGAACTCGACCCCGCACTGGCCATCAGCTACCCGGACCTCGCGGACGTCCGGCGTCCGGAAACCGCTGATTTTGTGAAGGCGCTGCGGGAGGCCGAGACGCTAAGAACCGCTTGGGACCCCCAGTATCCGCATGCCGTGGACCGCCTCGGCCTGGCGCTGGACCGCGCGGAAGTTGCTGCGGGCGTGCCGGCGAGCCTGCGTCCGGCAGGGTTGTCCTCCCCAGTGGCCGGGCGGCCGCCAGCGGGACAAAACACCTGATCAGACGCCTTCACGACCGCGGAAGCGGCCGTAGGATGGGGCCATGTCAACGTACGCAGTCTCGCGCAGCACGGTCATTCCCGCCCCCGCCAAGGACGTGTTTCCGCTGGTCAACAGCTTCCGCGAGTGGCCCAAGTGGTCCCCATGGGAGAGCGTGGACCCGGACATGAAGCGGACCTACTCCGGCGCGGAATCCGGTGTCGGTGCCAAGTATGCCTGGAGCGGGAACCGCAAGGCAGGTGCCGGCAACATGGAGATCGTGGAGTCCCAGGAACCTGATGTCATTCGGATCCGGCTTGAGTTCACCAAGCCGTTCCCGGCAGTGAACCCCACCACCTTCACCTTCGTCCCGGAGGGCGGCGGCACGCGCGTCACGTGGACCATGGCCGGCGAGCACAAAGGCATCGGCAAGGTCTTTGCGCTGTTCATGAACATGGACAAGATGGTGGGCGGTGACTTCGAGAAGGGCCTGGCAGCGCTGGCTTCCGTCATCGGGAGCAGGCCGGCCTAGTCCCGCTTCTTCAGCAACGTATGATTGCTGCCCTTGTTCTGCGGACCGTTTTCCGGAAAGGTAGTAAGCACCCTTAGCAGTTCCGGAAATCGTAAAGGAGAACGCCATGCAGATCGACAAGTCACAGATCCTCGAACTACTCAGGTCCAAAGGCGACAACGACAAGGCCGCGCAGGCCGAAGCGGAACTGCCGGACCAGGTCGACACGGACCAGCACGCCGGGCTGCTCTCCCAGTTCGGTATCAACCCCGCAGAACTGTTGGGCAAGCTTCCCGGCGGACTCGGGGACAAGCTCGGCGGCCTCGGCCTGTAGCCAAACGGCTTCTTTGCCTGGCCAGGCCTGATCCGAGCCGCAGACACGGAAGACGGGTCCCCCTTAGGGGCCCGTCTTCTCTGCGTCTGTGCTGCCTAGCCAGGTAACCCGTCCGGCGGCGGCACGCAAAAAATATAGTCTTAGACGACGGGTCAACGGCCGGTTCCCACGGCTGCCGGGCTCCCTTGCCAGCGCGTGCGGCCTGCTCCACCGGACGTTCCGTCGGTGCGGGCGGAATCCAACCGCCGCCGGCCCCGCCAGCGGATGAATTGAGGATCGCAGTTTGGATGGAGTCTTAAAGGGATTCTTTGTGGTGGGCATGGTCCTGCTCGTCGGCTACATCCTGGCCAGGACCAACGCCCTGGGGCCGCACGGAACAAAGGTGCTGTCCACCCTGACCTTCATGGTCGGGCTGCCGAGCCTGATGTTCTCCACCATCGCGTCCCGGCATATTTCCGAAGTCCTCAGCCAGACAGGCCTCATCTCCGTCGTCACGGCGCTTTGCGTAATGGCACTGTTCGCACTCAGCGGGGCAATCGGACGGTGGGGCGTCCGGCGCACCACCATCGGCGCGCTGGCCACAGGAATCGTCAATTCCACGAACCTCGGCGTTCCACTGTCCCTGTACATTCTCGGCAGCGCCACCTTCGTCACCCCTATCATGCTGTTCCAGCTGGCGCTCGTGACTCCGGTGGCGCTGACCATCCTGGACCTGACCGATCCTGAGGGGAAACGGGCCTCCATATGGAGCATTCTGTCCACTCCCTTACGCAATCCCGTCACGGTGGCGGCGATTCTCGGCGTCATCGTCAGCGCGGCCGGAATTGAGCTTCCGGCCCTGGTGCTGGATCCCCTGAAGCTGGTCGCCCAGCTGACGGTTCCGCTGATGCTGATCATCTTCGGCATGTCGCTCCACGGCCTCTCACCGCGCCAAGGCACCGTGGACCGCGTCCCCACCCTGTTCGCGGTCATCCTCAAGTCGGCCATCCAACCGGCACTCGCCTGGCTGCTGGCCGTGTTTGTGTTCCACCTCGATACCTTCAGCACCTTCGTTGTCACGGCCTGCGCGATCCTTCCCACCGGCCAGAACGTGGTCCTCTACGCAGTCCGGTACGGCGTGGGCCAGAACCTTGCGCAATCGACGGCGGTCATTACGTCGGCTTTGGCAATCCCCCTGCTGCTGGGGGCGGCCTGGCTGTTCGGTTGATGGCTGTTCGGCTCAGTCCCGCCCGGCTACTGACGGCGGGCACCTTCCCGGAATAAACTCTGCTCCTACGGGCCTGTTGGCCCCACCGCCTGGACGCCTCGGCTATGCCGAACAGCGCCGGGCCGAGCAGAGAGGCCGGCCATGGACTTCGTCAACACTGATGGGCCTTCGCTGGATCCCTTCCCGCTGTATGAACGGATGCGGGAATCCGCCGCCGTCTTCCAGGACGAGCAATCCGGAAGCTGGCATGTCTACAGGTACGACGACGTCCAGCGGGTTCTGTCCGAACACGGCACGTTCTCCTCCAAGATGGGAGGCGACGATCCCTCCGAGACAGGGCAACTGTTTGCGGCGAGCCTGATCACCGCCGATCCGCCCCGGCACCGGCAATTGCGCTCCCTGGTGACCCAGGCGTTCACGCCGAGGGCCGTGGACGGGCTCGCGCCGCGCATCTCAGCACTGACGGAGGAGCTGCTGGACGGTATCGCTGCCAAAGGATCGGCCGACCTCATCGCAGAGCTGGCCTACCCGCTGCCGGTGATCGTGATCGCGGAGCTCATGGGCATCCCCGCCGGGGACCGCGACCGCTTCAAACACTGGTCCGACGCCATCGTCAGCCAGACGCAGTCAGGAGGCCGGACCGAGGACCACAGCACCACCAACCGGGAAATGGCCGAGTACTTCCTGGCCCTCATCGAGCACCGCAGAAGCCAGCCCGGTAACGACCTGATCAGCAACCTGCTGGTGGCCGAAATCGACGGGCAGAAGCTGAGCGTGGCCGAGCTGCTGGGCTTCTGCAGCCTGCTGCTGGTGGCGGGCAATGAAACCACCACCAATCTGATCGGGAACGCTGTCCTCAGTTTCGCCGAAGCGCCGGGATCGATGGACCGGCTCCGCGCCGAGCCGTCCTTGCTCCCCCAGGCCATAGAGGAAGTGCTGCGCTACCGCTCTCCCGTCCAGTCGATGTACAGGGTGACGGCCAGCAGCACAACGCTGGGCGGCCTCCGGGTTCCGGCCGGGGCGCCGCTGGTGGCCTGGATCGGTTCGGCAAACCGCGATCAGCGCCAGTTCCAGCGTCCCGAACAGTTCGACATCGACCGGACGCCAAACCGGCATCTTGCCTTCGGGCACGGCATCCACTTTTGCCTGGGCGCCCCGCTGGCCAGGCTCGAAGCCAGGATCGCGCTGCAGGGCATTCTGGACCGGCTTCCCGGACTGGCCCTTACGCCGGGAGCCCACCTGGAACGGATGGACAGCACCATCGTTTACGGAGTCAAGGAGCTGCCTGTCACCTGGCCGGCTCCTTAACCCCGCGTTGCTGCTGGAAGAGGAACTACAGCTCCACCGTCCCGCTCTCGCCCACGCTCATGCGGCTGTGTGTGACCTTGGACTTGACCCACTGCAGAACCGTGGCCGCTGTACCGCCCGGGCTGGTCCAGTACTCGGCGGAGTCGGAGTCCACATGCAGCAGGACCACCTCAGGGGTGTCCGGACCATCCGGGAACCAGGCCTCCACCGTCTGGTTCCACATCTCGCGGATCTTGGCCCGGTCGCGCACCACCTCGGCGGTCCCCGCTACCGACACCCATTCGGTGCGCTTGCCGAAGGACACATTGACCCTTGCATCGGCAGCGATGTGGGCCACCTGGGAGGTTCCCTCCCCGGCGAAGAACCACATGTCGCCGTCGTCCTTAACATCCTGGACGGCCAGCGGCCGGCTGACCAGCGCGCCTTCTTCGTTGATGGTGGTGAACATTCCGATATGGGAATCGTTGATGATGTCCGTGACCTTGCTGATGCTTTCCGTGCCCGTCATGCTGTCACCTCGTTCTGTTCGAGTACGTTCTCTGCAGTACGTTCTCTGCAGTACGTTCAGTTGAACCGGGTCAGTGCCCTTGCACCCACACTATTGGTAAGCGTGCTTACTTTCCACCCGCCAGGCCCGGAAGCCGGCAGACAGGTTCAGAGTCCCCGCGCCAGGACCTTGCCCCGGAAGAACTCGGGCCGGATCCGGGCCATGACCAGCATGGTGACAACGCCGAGCAGGATGACGCCCATGCCCAGGATGAACACCATGCCCACCCCGCCCACCGACGAACCCGAGCCGTATTCCGGATCCATGGAGTCGTAGGCCGTCTTCACGAACATCACCAGCAGGATCACCCCGCCCAGCAGCGGAGCCAGGAACTTGAAGAGGAACGCGCGGGCGCTGCTGAAGGCGACGGCACGGAAGAACCAGACGCACGCGAGCGCCGTGATCCCGTAGTAGAAGCAGATCATCATGCCCAGCGCCGTGATGGTGTCCCACAGGGCGTTCTCCGAGGTGGTCCGGGTGATCACGTAGAACGCCGCCGCGGCGACGGCAGCCGCAATGGTGGCGTAGCTCGGTGACTTGAACGTGGGGCTGACTTTGCCGAACTTCCCGGGCAGGGCCTTGTAGTGGCCCATCGCCAGCAGCGTCCGTGCCGGCGAGACGAACGTGGACTGCAGCGAGGCCGCGGAACTGCTGAGGATGGCCAGCGACATCAGGATGGCGAACGGCCCCATGACCGGCCCGGACAGGACCGCGAAGATGCTGGACTGGTTGTCGGGATTGCCGGTGCCCAGCCCGGTCTCCCCGACGCCGGCAAAGGACAGCGTGGCCAGCGCAGCCATCATGTAGATGGCCACGATGACGACGACGGTCACGGTCGCCGCCCGCCCGGGGGTCTTCTCCGGGTTCCGCGTCTCCTCGTTCATGGTCAGGGTCACGTCCCAGCCCCAGTAAATGAAGATCGACAGTGACACACCCGCCGCGAAGGCGGAGAAGGAGTCGACGGCGAAGGGGTTGAACCAGTCCGGTGAGATGGCCGTGGCGTCGAACGCGGTCCCGTTGGCCACGTGGACGAACGCTGCGACGGCGAACCACCCCAGCACCAGCAGCTGGAACCCCACCAGGACGTACTGGACGCCCTTGGTGGTTTCCATGCCGCGGTATGAGATCCAGCAGGCCGCCGCGATGAACACCAGGGTGGTGGCGATGTTCAGCGGCAGATTCTGCGACAGCTCAGCGATCCCGGGATTGCCGAGCAGCTGGGCGAGCATCAGGTAGAAGAAGTCGACGGCGACCGCCGCCAGGTTGGACAGCACGATGATGGTGGCGGCGATCAGCCCCCAGCCTCCCATCCAGCCGATCCACGGACCAAAGGCGCGCGTTGCCCACGTGAAGGAGGTTCCGGCGTCGGGCATTGCGTTGTTCAGTTCCCGGTAGCCGAGCGCCACGAGCAGCATCGGGATGAATCCCACGAGGAAGACCGCCGGCAGATGCACGCCCACCTCGGAAACGGTGGGTCCGAGGGCCGCGGTGAGCGTGTACGCCGGCGCGATGCACGACACGCCGATCACCACGGCGCCGATCAGCCCGACGGACCCGGCCTTGAGTCCCTTTTCACTCAGGCTTTTGTGCGTGTCCTGGGTGAGGGGGGCTTTTGTACTCATGGGATTGCCTCTCCGGAGTGTCATTCATCGTTGAATGGGGGTGCGGCCACCGGGATGTGGCCGCTGCGCGGTTAGCCGACGGCGGCCGTTGCGTTCGCCAGTTCAGGCGCCGTCGCTGCGGCAGCCTCCGTAATGCGGGCGGCGGTGGACTGGCCCATGCGTACCGCCCCGTCCACGTGCTGGTAGCCTTCGGCGGCGAGGTCGGAAGAGCACCAGTAGATGGGTCCGACGGCTGTGTGCTGGTCCTTGCCGTAGCGGTGCAGTCCGCCGAGGTCGTAGCTGGCAGCATAGGCGCCGCGCGTCCATTCCTCGGAACCCCAGTCGGATTCGTAGTACACCTCAGGCTCGAGCGCCTTGTCCCCAAGGAAGCCGGCGATTGACTCCAGGACGGCGCCGCGGCGCTCCTCGGCACTGAGCTCGAAGACGGCGTCGGCCTTTTCATCGGAAATGAAACCCACGAGCGTTCCGCGGGTGTCGCCGTGGTTCGTGTTGTCGTAGACCTCCTGGACCAGCGAGCCCGCGCCGAACCCGGTGCCGGAGAGCCCGTCCTCGCGCCAGAACGGCGTGCTGTAGACGGCGTGCACCTTGATGACCAGGCCCAGCGACTGGTGCTGGTGCATCTGGTGCTGGCGGCGCGGCAGCGGCGGGTTGAAGGAGACCCTGGAGTACAGGTTGGGCGGCACGGCCATGATCACGAAGCGCGCGTTCACCGTGGCCCGGTCGGAGACGGCGGTGACGCGGTGGCCGTTTTCGCCGTCGGCCTCCCAATGGATGGTGCGCACCGGGCTGTTAAGGACGACGTCGGAGCCCAGTTCCGCTGCCTGCAGCAGTGAGACCTGCTGCATCCCGCCGATAACCCGCTTGTCCAGGATGAAGTCCTCATCGGTGAGGTGGGTGAAGGAGCCCGCGGAGGCGGCCATCAGGACGGCCTGCAGGGCGGAGAAGGCGTGCGCCGGCTTGGTGAGCATGCCGCCGGCGATGAACAGCCCGATGTTGTTGCAGGCCTCCTCGTCGGGGGAGTTCTGCCGCAGCCAGTGGTGGAAGGAGATGGTGTCCAGCTCGCGGGCCTTGGGGTGGGCCCAGGGTTCGGTGGGGCCAATCTCGGCCGCCAGTTCGTCCAGCAGCGCGATGAGCTTGTTCATTTCGGCAGCCGTGGTGGCGCCCACCGGGAACATGTCGCCGGTGTAGCGGACCGGCGCGCCGTCCGCCCCGATGTAGACGGACTCCCCTTCGCGGTAGCGGGAGTACGTTTCCAGGCCAAGCTCCTCCAGCAGGGCCAGCAGTGCAGTCTGGTCCGGGGATACCCACTGGCCGCCGATTTCGAGCATGGCACCGTCAACGGTGTCGGTCCATGTCCGGCCGCCCACGCGGTCACGGGCTTCCAGCACGGCCACGGTCAGGCCGGCCTTTTTCAGTTCGCGTGCGGCGGTCAGGCCGGAGGGGCCGGCGCCTACGATCACTACGTCGCGGTCAAGATTCAGCATGATGTCCTTTCTCTGTGGCCGCGTAAGTGATGCGAACCACTAAATGAATGCCATTCATTTATAAGAACTATAGAGCCTTTGGCGAAGGAGGGGAAGAGGCTGATGGAATAATGCTGAGGACGTCCACCCGGAGAAAGGTTAGCCATGCCGGCATCACCAGCCGTAGCAACAGCCGGTTCAGCGACAGCTGGGCAAGGCGGCCGGCGCCGTGCCGGGCGCCCCGTGGGAGGCGTGCTGGACAAGGGCGGCATCACGGAAGCCGCGCTGCTTCTCATCGAGAAGAAGGGCTACGACGGCCTCACCATGGCCGCACTGGCCCGGTCACTGAACGTGGCGCCGTCGGCCCTCTACAACCACGTGAAATCCAAGCGGGACGTGCTCCTGCTGGTGGAGGACCATCTCGCATCCCTCGTGGATGTCTCGGCCTTCGGCGCCGACCCCTGGGAGGACGCCGTGCGGAAGTGGGCGTGGAGCTACCGGGACGTGTTCTCCCGGCACACGCCGCTGATACCGGTCATAGCCGTGCTGCCAGTGACCGACGCACCACAGACCCTCGCGATGTATGAAACGGTCAGCTCCGGATTCCGCGACGCCGGATTTCCCGAGGAGCGGATCGTCTCCTCGATCGTCGCACTGGAATCCTTCATCTTCGGCTCGGCCTACGACGTGACGGCGCCGGCCGACATCTTCGACCCCGGAACCATGGCGGAGGCGACACCGAGTTTCACGGCCGCTGTCCGGAGCCTGGCCGGGCAGCGGCACGAACGGCCTGCCGACGTGGCCTTCAGCCTGGGCCTGGAGGCGCTGATCAGCGGTCTGGGCGGCCTGAGGACCTGATCCCCATTCCTCCCGCCGTCCAACGCGACTAAAATTCCTTAACACGCAACGTTGCGAACCCAAGGACGGCGCCATGACCGTAATCGACCCGGAATCGCTGTTCTTTGAGTACAAGCTCCGGTACCGGGGCACTCCTGGCCTGGAACATGATCCCGCAGACTACCCGATGCGGTGGGAAGTTGCCGTAAGTTGCAGCCTGCCGGCCCCCGGCGGCGGCAATGAGGAAAAGCGGCTCGGCAGCGCCGTCGTCCAGGTTGTTCCCAAAGCCGGCATGATCAATCTCTTCCTCACCACCGGCAAGGCAGACCAGGAGATGGCCAAGGCCGTCGAAATGCTGACCATGGACCGCCCGGACCTGATCGGCGAGTACCTGCAGGACGGCGGCGACCTGATGATCGTCTCCTCCCTCGAGATCCTCCCGGAGTACCGCGGCGACAGAACGGGATACACGGTGCTTAACGCCATCGTCGAGACTGTGGGCCGATCGGTGAACCTGGTGGTGGTCCACGCCGCACCGGACGGCGAGGGGTCCCCACCGGCGGGCTCACCGGAGTATGAGGAGGCCAAGTCGGCGCTGCGGGCCTACTGGAAGGACTTCGGATTTGAAGTCGCCACAGGCGACTATCTGGTGTTCTTCCACAAGAAAATCCTGGCCTGACAGGAAGCGGCTGCGGCGTTTGCCGCAGCCCAATGCCTGCCGCACAACCGAGCGCACTATATGCTCGTGTCCGGATGGCGCCCGCGGGGGGATGCGGCTGCCGCCGTAGGCAAAGGTCTCCGCCGTGTCTGTTATGAAAGTCCTTGTCGCTGCCCTGCTCGCGCTGGCCGTTCCGGCCGGGGCGCTGGCCACGGCACCGCCCGCTAACGCGTCCGCGCAGGTTTACAACCCCTGTGCCAGGCTCAGCGCCGGGCAGACCAAGTTTTCCGGTTTCGGGGCGAACAGGGTCACGTTCGCCACCGCCACCACCCGCAATACCAGCCTGCTCACCATCACCGGCTGCGTCCGTTCCGGAAACCGCTATGTCCAGGAATGGCAGGACTGGGGCTATGGCGGTCAGTACGGCTTCGCGGCGCAAAACCGCGAATGGGAGGATACCTACCGGTCCCCCACCGGCTCGTTCAGTTTCACGGAGGCCCTGGGCCGCAGCAATCCGGGCACCGCCCTGAAGTACTACACGATCAACTCCCGGTCCCGCTGGGGCGGTGAATGGAACCGGAACTACAACCAGTACTTTGAAGGCGCAGGCGGCGATGCCGACGAGAACCTCTGGACCTTCATGAACCAGGGCTACTACGAGCAGGCAGCCGTCATCAACTACAACCGCCCGCCGGACTCCAAGACTGTTCTTGGCGCCTCGTTCGCCATTTTCTTCCACGCCGGCCGCGCCCCCAGCGCCGGCTGCGTCTCCACGAGCCTGGCCACGGTCACGCGTCTGCTCCGGACCAGCCGGCCCGGAGACCGCATCATCATGGGTGCAGTGGATGACATTTTCACGCCATACTCGAGCAACCCGTTCGGTGCCATCACCGCCAAGTACGCCCGGACCGGCGGGCCCGCCAGCTGGCTCGGCAACCCCGCCTCCCGTGAGCTGACAGGACTGCGCAGCGGCGGGGCGTACCAGGTGTTCCGGGGCGGGTCGATCTACTGGTCAGCGGCCGGCGGCGCGCGTACGATCGGCGGGGCGATCCGGAGCAAGTGGGCTGCAGCCGGCGCGCAGAACGGCCGGCTCGGCTACCCGACGTCGGATGAGGGCCGCGGCCTCAGGAACGGCGGCGCATACCAGAACTTCCAAGGCGGCCGGATCCACTGGTCCAGGGCGGCGGGGACGCACATCACCCGTGGTGGAATCCTCGCGGCCTGGGCTGGGTCGGGCTACGAACGCGGGCTGCTCGGCTACCCCACGTCCGATGAGATCGGCGGCCTGAAGGACGGCGGCAGCTACCAGACCTTCCAGGGCGGAATCATCCACTGGTCCCCCGCCACCGGCGCCCGCACCACCCGCGGTGCCATCCGCACGGCCTGGGCTGGGTCCGGTTCGGAGCAGGGTGCCCTCGGCTACCCCACAAGCAATGAGTACGCCTTCAGCGGCGGTGCGGCGCAGAACTTCCAGGGCGGCACCATCACGTGGACCGCCCAGGCGGGGGCGCGGATTGTTGCCGGGGCCATCGGCGCCAAGTTCAGGACCGCCCGCACGCTCGGGCATGCCACCACCAATGAACTGTCCACCGGGAACGGCGGCCGCTACCAAGGCTTCCGGAACGGCTACCTCGTCTGGTCCCGGGCAACAGGTGCGCACCTCTCCTCCGGCCCGCACCGCACCGCATGGCTGAACAGCGGCGCCGAAGCGGGCCCGCTCGGGTTCCCCAGGACCGACCCCCTTCCGGGCACGGCAGGGGCCACAATTCAGGAATATGAGCACGGACGGACCGCCGTGGCCCCTGACGGAAAGGTCACCGTCACACTGAACCTCCCGCCGTCGTCCGCCCCAACCACTCCGCCAACCCCGGCCACCGCACCGGCAGCCCCGCCCGCAGCCCCGGCAACTGCGCCGGCAACCCCGGCAACCCCGGCAAGGGCAAGCGGCGGCTAAGTCGCGTCACGCCGAGGGCAGCTCGCTTTCCAGGCGGGATGCCGCGAGCCATTCGTCCAGCTCGGCCGCCGGCACGGGGCGAAGGACGGACAGTGGGTCATCGGGGCTATAAAGGAGCGGTCCAGTTTCAGCTCATTGATGGGCAGGTCGCGCAGGTAGGCCAGGGAGCTGTATCCGGTGCCGAAGTCGTCAATGGCAATCTGTATTCCACTGTCCTGCAGCCGGGACAGGATCTCCCTCTGTCGCCGGCAATCGCACCCCGCCTATACTCGATGCACCGGCGGTTCACTGCAGAAGCAGCGACGGTAGTTTGGAAGGGTCGCGGTCACCGTGGTCAGGAATCCATTCAGGCACGCCTCCCGTGGACACGGAGAGGAGACGAAATCCGGCGTTCACCGTCCTTCCTGGCTCCAGCGCGAAGACGCCGGCATCAGCCACGGCAAGAGCAGCCTGTTCTTCATCGCCCATGACGCCCCGCCGCCGCCAACGGTCACCTGCATCCAGGGGCACGACGTCCTGCCTGGGGAAACGACCTGCATCCACGGGCATCCGGTTGGCTGAGTCCGGGTCTCCTGCCTGACTTCTGGTTACCGGCCGGTAGCTTTAGGGAAGCGCTCCGGACCCCAGACACCGGATATTTCGCCAACGAAGCCCCGCACCGCTGCTGACAGCGGTGCGGGGCTTCCGTTTGGCCCGGGACTTTGAATCAATGCCTAGGAGAACCGGGCCGGACGGAACGCGGCCAGCATGGGGTGCCTGTCACCCGTCAGGATCTCGCCGGCGAGGAGTTCGCCGACCACCAGCCCGAGCGTGGCACCGGAGTGGGTAAACGCGACGAAGCAGCCGGGCACCTGGCCGAGCTCGCCCAGCACCGGCTCGCCGTCGCCCGGAATCGGCTTGTAGCCGATCTTCCAGCTCGCGGGCTTGAGTTCGGGGTTTCCGGCAATGACCTTGCCGGCTTCGTCGGCGAGTTCCTGCACCACTTCCTCGGGGATGCTGAACGAACCGTCCGCATGCTCTGTGATGTGTTCCTCGTACCAGTCGTGGTCCAGGGCAAACGTGCCGCCAGGGTTGGGGCGCACGGCGGCCCGCGGCGTGTTCATGACCGCCTTGACGTCGTGCTCCACCGGCTTGGTCAGCACCAGCATGGACACCGGCGACCCGTTGGGGATGTCCACACCCAGGGGAGCGACGACGGCGGGTGTCGCCGCACCGCACGCCACGAGCACCGCGTCGGCGTCGTACGTCTCCCCCGCCGCCGTCTCGACGCCCACCGCCCGGCCGCCGCCGACAACCACGGACGACTTGCCGGCGTTCAGCACCAGCCGGCCGCCGCGCCCGTGGAACTCCTCCATCAGGAAGTCCACCAGGTCCGGCAGGCTGACCCAGCCCTCACCGGGGTTGAAGATGGCGTTCTCCGGGATCGCGGCGGCATTGATGCCGGGGGTGGCCGCAGCGACCTCCTCCGGAGCCAGCAGCTTCGAGTCATAGCCGATGGACTTCTCGTAGGCGTGGCGGGCCTCGGTGGCCTCCCGTTGCCCTTCGGCGTTCCACATCAGCCCGCCGCCGAACTGCAGCCACTCCCGGCCGGGGTCGGCTGCGAAGAGCGTGCGGTACCGGTCCACGCCGGCGAGCCGGAGCTGGTGATAGGGCGTAGACCGTTCGCCGGCGGAGTTCAGCCAGGAGAGTGACCGGCCGGTGGCTTCGCTGGCCAGGCCGCCCTCGGTCAGCAGCGTCACGGATGCGCCTTCGCGTAGCAGGTGGACAGCGGTGGAGACGCCCAGGATGCCGCCGCCGATGATGGCGACGTGCTTGGTGGCGGTGGAGGACATGAGTTCTCCCTTTCTGAGGTTTTGGACACGGTTGATGAGGACGCGGCTTTGGATTCCGCCGCGTCCGTGACTGCAGGCGGCGAGGTGCCGCAAGAGTGTTGGCGGGCTGACGCTCAGGCCAGCGCGTGGATGCCTTCGATGACCTTGAGGACTTCGAGCGGCCCGGCCGGGTCGACGGGCAGCGGGCCCTCCCCGCGCAGGGCGGCGGCGAGCTGCACGTAAAACTCGGGATAGGCGCCGCGCTCGGCGGACACGGGCTTTGCTGCGCCGTCCACACCCAGAAGCCCCCAAGACTCCTGGGGATCGATGCCGTAGGCGGGATCCGACGGCGCCATGCCGGCCGCGAGCCCGGGCTCCTGGCCGTCCAGGCCCCATTTCGTGTAGCCGGCATCGGAGCCGAGGACGTGGAAGCGCGGACCCACCTGGGCCGCCATGCCGTTCATCCACAGCCGGCTGCGCACTCCGGACCTGTGAAGCAGCGAGACGAACGCCTCTGTGTCTGCGGCCGCCGGATCGGATCCCCGGTTGGCCGTTTCGCCGTAGCTCCTTTCGACCGGCCCGAACAGCTGGATTGCCTGGTCGATCAGGTGCGCGCCGAGGTCGTGGAGGATCCCCCCGCCCTGGGCAAGGGAGACACTGTCGCGCCAGTTCCCGAAGCCCTCCGGCCGCCACCATTCGAAGCGCGATTCGAAGGTGCGCACCTCCCCCATGGCTGACTCCCGAAGCAGCTTCTGCAGGGTCAGGAAGTCGGCGTCCCACCGGCGGTTCTGGAACACCGTGAGCTGCACCCCGCCGTCGGACGCCAGAGCGATCAGCTCCGCCCCCTGGGCCGAGCTCGGCACGAAGGGCTTGTCCACCACCACGTGAAGGCCGTGCGCGATGGCTGCGGCCGCCAGGTCGAAGTGGGTATGCGGCGGGGTGCCCAGGACGACGAGGTCCAGGTCCCCCGCAAGTGCGAACATCGCCTCCGGGGTGGGAACGATGCGCGCATGCGGGTAGAGCCTGGCCGCCTCGGCTGCCCGCTCCGGGTCCGCCGTCACGATCACGTCCAGTGAATAGTTCGGATCCGCGGTGATCAGCGGCGAGTGGAAGACCTTGCCGGAGATTCCAAAGCCGACGACGGCGGTCCGGATGGGTGCCGCTGTTCCGTTTCCCATCACAGCACCTCGGAGAGGAAGCGCTGCAGGCGTTCGCTGCGCGGGTTGTCGAAGAGTTCGGCCGGGGTGCCGGCCTCCACCACTTCGCCTTCGTCCATGAAGACCACCTGGTCGGCCACCTTCCGGGCGAAGCCCATCTCGTGGGTGACCACCAGCATGGTCATGCCGCGCCGGCCGAGCCCGGCCATCAGGTTCAGGACGCCCTTGACCAGTTCCGGGTCCAGGGCACTGGTGGCTTCATCGAATAGCATTACCTCCGGTTCCATGGCCAGCGCCCGTGCGATAGCCACGCGCTGCTGCTGGCCGCCGGACAGATCGCGGGGCCGGTGGTCGGCCCGCTCGGCCAGGCCCACCTCGGCCAGGCGGCGGCGGGCGCGTTCCATGGCCTCGGCCTTGGGCATGCCCTTGACGCTCCAGAGTGCCAGTGCCACGTTCTCGAGGGCGGTGTGGTCCGGGAAGAGGTTGAAGTGCTGGAACACCATGCCGATCCGGCGGCGCAGGGTGTCCGGTTTGACCTGCAGGGCGCTTTCGCCGGCCAGCAGCACGTCGCCGCTCTTGGGCTCATGCAGCCGGTTGACGCCGCGCAGCAGCGTGGATTTGCCCGAGCCGGAGGGCCCGATGATGCAGGTGGTGGTGCCCGGGGCCACCGTGAGGCTGACATTCCGGAGGACCTCGATGTCACCGTAGGCCATGGTCAGGTTCCGCAGCTCAAGGCTGGAGCCGTGGAAGGTCTCGATGTCCGCGGCCGCCTTGTTCGGGACTGTCTTGCTGGCGTTGGCGCTTGTGACGTTCATGTGTTGCTCCCGGTGGTGAGCGGCGAGGCCGCGTCGAGTTCGGTGACTTCCTTCAGGCCACTGGTGGGCGGAGTGGGCCGACGGCGGCCGGTGCGGAACCTGTTGTCGAAGTAGTTGACCAGGTGGGTCAGCGGCACGGTGATCACCAGGTAGAAGATGCCGGCCATGACCAGGGGCGAGAGGTTTCCGGACAGCACGGCGGCGTCCTGTCCCACCCTGAAGAGTTCGCGTTCGCTGACCAGCAGGCCCAGGAAGTAAACCAGGGAGGAATCTTTGACGATCGCGATGAACTGGTTTACCAGGGCCGGCAGGACGCGGCGGACGCCCTGCGGGACGACCACCAGGGCCATGGACTTGGCGTAGCTCATGCCCAGAGCGCGGCACGCCTCGCCCTGGCCCTTGTCCACGCTGAGGATGCCGGCGCGGAAGATCTCGCCGATGTAGGCGCTGGCAATGAGGCTCAGGGCGATAATTCCCAGCGGGTACGGCGAGGGCCCGAAGACCGATTGGCTGAACCGCGCGAAGCCCTGGCCGATCAGCAGGATGGTGAGGATGGCCGGCAGGCCACGGAAGAGGTCCGTGTAGATCCGGGCCGGGATGCGCACCCACCGGGACCGCGAGATGCCCATGACGGCCACCACCATGCCCAGCACCACGCCAAGGATGGTGGCGGCGACGGAGATGATCAGTGTGTTCAGAAGGCCAACCCCGAGAAGTTGGGGCATCACTTCAAGCATTGCTTCGAAGTCGAAGAAGGTACGGCCAATGATGTTGAGCCAGTCCATTGATTGCTCTCAGACGTTAGTTGTTTGTGTTCGAGTGCCGGGCGGCGCTTCCCGTGCCGGACGGGCTGGCGGCCCGCCCGGCACGGAACGGCACTGTGCCGTCCGGCTGCCGCCTACTTGCTGGCAGTCGGGGCCGGGGTTGCGGTCTGCTCGGCCTTGGGCAGGTACTGCTCAGGCATCGGGGAGCCCGGGAACCACTTCTGGTAGAGCTTCTTCCACGTGCCGTCCTCCATCGCCGCGGCCAGGCCCTTGTTCAGGGCTTCCTTGAAGGCAGGCTTGTCCTTGGCGATGGCGAAGCCGGCGGGGGCGTCGAAGGAGGGGATGTCCGCGGCGCTGACCAGGCCGTACTGCTCCTGGTAAGCCTTGGCAGCCTCGTAGTCGAGGAAGTGGGCGTCCACGGAGCCGCTGTTGACGGCGGCGACGGCGGTGTTGTTGTCCGGGAAGCGCACCAGGCTGGCTGAGGTGAAGTTCTTCACGGCGTAGGCTTCCTGGAGCGTTCCCTGGACCACGCCCAGGCGCTTTCCGTTGAGGCCGTCGACGTCCTTGATACCCGAGGCCTTCGTGGTGATCACCGTGAGGTAGCCGGCGAGGTAGCCGTTGGAGAAGTCGACGGTTTCCTTGCGTTTGTCGGTGATGCCAATGGCGGCCACACCGACGTCGAACTGGCCGTTGGCCACGGCGGCGAGCAGCCCGGAGAAGTCCTGACCGGTGAAGACCACTTTGTCTACGCCGGCGCGGTGGGCCACGTCCTTGAACAGTTCGACGTCGAAGCCGGTGAAGTTACCCTGTGCGTCGGTGAAGGTATACGGCTTTGAGTCGCCCAGGCTGGCCACCCGGATGGTGCCCGGTTCAATCAGTCCGTACGGGTTGTCGGCCGGGCTGGAGGTGGCGGAGGAGGGACCGCCGCAGCCGGAGAGGGCGAGGATGGCCGCCAGGGCTGCCGCAGCGACCGCTGCCGGACGGAAGTTCAGTTTGATCACAGCATTGTCCAATCGTGGGAGGGAAGCGGTGCTGTCAGGGCCGCCGAAGGATTTGGTCGATGAAGCTCTTGCTGAGTCCGGTCTCAGTCCCTACGATTGAGACCGGACTCACATCGATTGCTAGAAATGTAGCGGAACTCACACGCCGCGTCAACAGCCCCACTGAAAGGTGAACATGAGCAGTGACGGAGCAAGACGGCGGGACGTAACAGTCGCCGACGTCGCAAAAGCTGCCCAGGTGTCCAAGGCCCAGGCCGCCCGCGCGCTGGGAAATTACGGGGCGGTCAGCGAGGACGTCCGCGAGCGGGTGCTCGCGGCCGCCGAAGAGCTGAAGTACCGGCCCAACGAGCTGGCCCGCAGCATGAACACCGGGAAATCGCACACGATCGGCGTCGTCGTGGGCGACATCGAGAACCCGCATTTCGGACTGGCCACCAGGGGGATCACGGACACCGCCAAGAAGAGCGGATTCAACGTCATCCTGATCAACACGGACGAGAACACCGCCGCCGAGGTGGACGCTGTCCGCGTGCTGCTCGACAAACGGGTCGACGGACTGATCGTCGCTCCGGCGTCATCGGTGGAGACGGAGCACCTGCAGCGGGTCCACGAATCGGGCCGGCCACTGGTGCTGCTGGACCGCTCGGCCGACCGCCTCGCTGTGGAGACTGTCGCCGTCGACATGGCCACCATCTCCTACGAATCCACGCGGTACCTGCTCGACGCCGGGCACCGGAGGATCGCCTTCATTTCGACGCTGCGGACAGACGCCGCGTATGCCACGGGAATGCGGCTGGATTCATCGCAGATCTCGGACCGCCTCGAAGGGATGCGGCGGGCCTTCGAGGACGCCGGATGCGAGTTCCCGCAGGACCTCGTCCGGCTCAACGCCGGCGACGCCGGCTCCATCCGGAACCTCACGCGCGAGGTGCTGCTCGGCACCGGCGCGGCCACCGCCGTCGTAGCTTCAGACGGCCTGATTGCCCTCAGCGTGGTGGAAGCCATCCAGCAGCTGGGACTCCGGATCCCCGCCGACGTGTCATTCCTGATGTACGACGACTTCGCCTGGACCCGCCTGACCACACCGCCCCTGACGGTGGTGGCGCAGCCGGTCTACGACATGGGGGCCGCAGCGGCGAGTGCCCTGATCAGGCAGATCGAGGGCCGCCCGCCGCTGGCTCCTTCGCCGGAGTTCAATGCCACACTGGTCCGCAGGGGCTCGGTGGGCACCGTACCGGACTCAGCGACGGCTCACTCGGCGTCGCCGTCGTCGTCCTTCTCGCCCTCCTTCAGGACCAGTGCCGTGCCCTGATAGGCCCCCAGTTCGAGGAAGAAGCTGTGCAGGTCGTCGACCTGCCCAACGGCCTCGCCGCTGAAGAGGTCATGGACGCTGCTGCCGGGAACCAGGTGGGCCGACTGGATGCTGCCCGCGATGTCCTGGCCGGAGAAGTTGAGCACGGTTGCCTGCAGGTTCCCGTCCCCCAGCCGGTTGACCATGACCAGCAGCCCGCGATGGGAAACTTCCGGCACGTCCAGCAAGGTGCTGGTGGCGATCCCGCTCTGTTCCCGCACGGCAAGGATCTTCTGCAGCCGCCGGGCGTAGGAGTTAGGGTCCTTGAGCTGGTCGGGCAAGGGGCCGTAGAGGCTGCGGGCACGCGGCATACCGGCGGAGGAGGCCTCCGCTTCGGGGCTGGTGCCCATGATGTCGTGTGCGCCGCGGTTGATCCACCGGGTGTCTCCCTGCGCGGTAAGCTCCCGGACTTTCTGGCGGTCGAGGGCGGCGACCCCGGTCAGGTCCCAGCCGGAGAGGGCAAAGACACCGGGCTGCAGGGCGTTGTACATGGACAGCAGGATGTGGACGTCCAGGACCTGGGCCTGCTGTTCGTCGGTGAGGTTCTCCGGGTCCTGGATGCCCAGGGCGGCCATGATGAAACTTGCCGTGGTGCAGGCGATGCCGTTGGTGGTGAACAGGGCGTTGTACGGGGTTTCCGGGCCCGTCAACCGTTCCCGCAGGGTTTGCTGAACATGTTCGGCGAGTTCGGCCCCGGTGAGCTCCTGGCCATTCAGTTCGAACACGTCGTCCTTGTGGCCGGCGGCGAAGTGGACCAGCTCATAGGTCAGTTCGTCGTGGTTCTGGAGGGCGTGGACCAGTGATGCCTGGTCCACCCCGATTTCCATGGCCAGCCGCAGCGTCAGGCGCAGGAATTCCGTATCGGCGGTCACCAGCGCGTAGTGATAGGCCGGCCTGGTGACGAAGTCGTAAGAAAGATCCGGACCCGCCTCCGAGGTTGCCTTGATGTCGTCGATGGTCAGGTTGAGTTCCTGGAAGGAGAACCCGCCAACCTTGCGGATCATGGACCCGATCAGCTGGTTTGCGGCTTCGGACAGCGGATGCCCCTCGGACCAGCCCGGCTGCTCCTCGGCGCTTTTCTCCACGCCCAGGAACCCGTTGGCGTCCAGCCGCAGGGCACCGGTGCCCAGGTCGAGCAGCGAGTGCAGTGCATCCCCGACCACCAGGCGCATTCCGGCAAAGGTGGGGTCCAGCCAGTTGATGGACGGCTGGCCTGCCTTGAAGTAGTGCAGATAGACCCACCGCCGGGTCTTCCCGGCCGTGTCCACGATGGGCCGTGTGGCGCTCCAGTTGGTCTCCTTAACGCCCGGCTCATAGAAGATCACCCGCTGGAGCCGGCCGATGATGTACCCGGCCTTTTGCAGTGCCTGCTCGGCGTCGGGGCTGATGTTGACCGAGTCTTCGCCTTCGGGAACGTCCGGCAGCAGGTGCCAGTCCTCTTCCGGAATGTCGATCATGTGGTAAATGCCGGGGTAGTCCCGGAAGTTCATCTCGGCCAGGCGGAAGTCCGCCCCCTTGCCTGTGTGGCCGGGGACGATGTCATCGATCACTGTGCCGTCGTGGGCGGCGGCCACCTCGCACATCTTGCGGAATTCGTCCTCGGTGCCGAACACAGGGTCGATCGCCATGCTGATGCGGTCGAAGTGCCCGTCCACGCTCGGCGTCTGGGACCAGCCCCGGATGCCGCCGGCGAGCTTAACAGGACCGGTGTGCAGGCCCCTGATCCCGATCTCCCGGAAGGCGTCCCACAGTTCAGGATCACCCAGGGCGGAGAGGAAGGACTGGCCCGGGCGGGTGATGAAGGACAGGGGGTAGGCGGTGAACCAGACAGGCGCGCGCTCCACGGCGGCCCGCGGGTTCGGATGGGCGTACGAGTTCTGCCACATGCTGGCCTGTCCGGAGAGCTGCCGCGCCATCACGTTCGCGTCCCCCAGCATTGCCTGGTTCCGCAGCCACTCGACATATGCTGCGTTGCGCCCGTCAAACTCCAGGGACGGCCGGTCGGCAAAGAACTGGCGGCGGCGGGCGATCGGCCTCAGCGCCTTGGGACGCGCCGGATAGAACTGCTCGTCATAGGTGATGTCAGCGGCTTCCGGCGCTTCGGCCTCTTCGGCCGCTTCGGTCTCTTCCGGCGCATCGGCGGCTGCGCCCGTCAATTCCGCGGCCTCCGGATCAGGGGAGGCCGAATCGAGCCCATCAGGCTCGCCGGCCAAGTCGTCGGCTACTGAAACGCTCTTGTTGAAGCTTGCTTCCCGCACAGATTGCTCCTTTTCGGTGGTTCCTGCGTGGCACCTCCCGGGGTGTTCTTCAGTGTTCCCGTACCCCGGCGCCTGGAGAGTATTCACATTTGTCGACTTAGCCCACCGTATGTCGGCGGCCGCCGGAATATCGACTATTTGCCCTCAGCGGTTCTCATTACCGTCAATGCGGCCCTAAACGTCGGGGTGCTTGACAGCAGCCGCCAGAAAGTCAGCCGGCATAGCGTGGTGCCGACTGGCCTACGTGCTGAGGTTCCAGTGGGCTCGGATTGCCTCTGCGATTGGGCTGGCGGTGACGTCCACCCGGAAAGCGACGGGTGCCGTCCCTGTCTCTTCGACTATCGAGTCACGGTACACGCGGCCGCATGAGGGACAGAGGGTATAGAGATCCTCATCCGCAGGCCACTCCGCCAGCTCGGCGGGAACGGAGGTGCCGCCTCCGGCGTAAACGGGGACGCCCTGTGAGTTGGCCTGGATCAGCCCGGCCTGGCTGACGGTATTGCCGCACACACAGGTGATGGTGGTGACGTCATGACCGATTACATCGGCGGTTTCAGTGTCCACGATGAACTCTCCGGTGCTGGAAGCGACCTTCTGATATCAGCTTATGCCTGCCGGAACGTATGGTCGCCTGGCTGGAGACCGCAAACGGATTTCCCCGCTGCGCGCCCCTTCAGCGCAGCCGGGAGTGGTGGCTGCAGGGCTGACGGCGGGGTGGCCGCGCTTGTCCCTACGGGTTGTAGATGCTGCGGACGGCGGCCAGGTGCTCCGGCCGGATCGGTGCCGTGTGCTCCTGGTAGTCGGGGTGCCGGCGCAGCCAGCCCTTGATGTAGGGGCAGACGGGCACGATCATCAGCCCGGCGGCGATGGTGTCGTCCACCGCATGCTTGGCCAGGACCGCGGCGAGGCCCTTGCCGGCATAGGCCTCGCTGACCTCCGTGTGGTAGAAAATCCGTTCCTTGTCGTCCGGCCCGCTGGCGGGCACGTACTCGGTCTTGCCGATGGCAGTTTCCCCGTCGACGAGCTCGTAGCAGTGCTTGTCGACGGCGTGCCGGACGCTGATGGTTGTGGCCTGTTCCATGGGACTCCTGTGTTCGGTGTACTAGCCGCGGGGCCGCAACTGGGCGTTGGGCAGGACGGGTGCGGGCAGTGGGGCGGGTGTTCCCTGGGGGAACGGGCCGAAGCGGGGATACGGGGCACCGTCTGGGTAGGTGCTGCCGCTTGGCGGGGCGGCCGGTTCAGCGCCGATTTCTGCCTGCCACGCTGCCCGGTAGGCGACGACCTCCTCGTGCGTCCGGCCGATGAAGTTCCACCACATGACGATCTGCTCCCCCAACGGCTCGCCGCCCAGGATGAGCACCCGCACGGGGGTGTCCCGGGCTTCGAGGACCAGGCGGGACTGCCCCGGAGGCAGGTACGCGAGGTGGTCCACGGGCAGGGGTGCGCCGTTGAGGACCAGGTCCCCGGTGTCGAGCAGGACGCCGTACTCGAAGGCTGGATCCAGATCCAGTTCCAACGTCTCGCCGGAACGGATGGTGGCCTCGGCGCCGACCAGCGGCGGAGTGTAGGTCTGCACCGGGGAGGTGGAGCCGGCCAGGGACCCGAGAAAGACCTTCAGTTCCGCGCTGCCAATGAGCACCGGCTCAGGGGCATAGTGCTCGAACGTAGGGGCCATCTGGCGTGTGGAGTCCGGCAAGGCGAACCAGAGCTGGGCGCCATGCAGGACGGTTGTCTCCGGGGCGGACAGCTCCTGGTGGGAGATCCCCCGGCCGGCGACCATGAGGTTCACTTCACCGGGGCGGACGGTGGCGGCGTACCCCGCCGAGTCGCGGTGCTCGATCTCACCGGTGAACAGCCAGCTGACGGTGGCCAGTCCGGTGTGCGGGTGTCGGGCCACCTTCATGCCTCCCGAGGAGGAGACGAGGTCCGGGCCATAGTGGTCAAGAAAGCACCAGGACCCGATGAGGCTGCGTTGTTTCTGGGGCAGGGTCCGCCGCACGGGCATGGCGCGCGGGCCACCGAGGGGCACTTCGCGCGGAGGAAGGAATTCGATGCCTGCGGGCTGGCCCTCCTCTCCGCAGAGCATTTCCTCCGGGACGGCTTCCAAGTTGCTCACGCCTGGCTCCCCACGGGTTCACGGCCGGGGCCAGCGGGCGCGGCAGAGGTGCGGGGATTGACCGGGTGGCGGCTGAGGATGGAGACGCGGTTGAAGGCGTTCATGGAAACGGCCGCCCACTGCAGGGCCGAGTACTGGTCGTCGGTCAGTGCCGCCCGCGCTGTCGCCATGCTGGCCTGGAGGCTGTCGTGCCCAGGAAGTCCGGTGACTGCCTCGCCGATGATGAGGGCGGCGCGCTCGGCGTCGGTGAAGACGGAGGTTTCGCGCCAGGCGGGCAGCACGGCGAGCTGCTGGTCGCTGACTCCGGCATCCCGGGCGAGGCGGACGTGCAGGTCCAGGCAGTAGGCGCAGCCATTGAGCTGGGAGACCCGGACGTTGAGCAGTTCAATGACCGACCTGGGCAGGCCTGCCTGTCCGGCAGCATCGGCGACTTTCAGGGCGAGCCCATTCAGCGCCCGCCAGCTGGCGGGGTCGGCCTTATCGAGAAAGAACTTGCTGCCGGTCATAGCGCTCCTTGTCATAACCCCATTGCCACCGACCGGCCGGATCCCCTAACCGGTCCTCTTCATCATCACATAGGCCGGAACATGGGAAAGCCCCGGACCTGGACGGTCCGGGGCTGCACAGGCTTCTGTTACCGCTCGATGCTGACGGTGAGATCCAGATGGATATCCGTGCCGGCGGCCAGGCGTTCCTGGAGGTAGCGGGCAAGACTTGCATCGCTGGCGGTGTGCACGCTTTGCGGGACCGCTCCGCGGAGGAGAGCCTTGCTGTTGGTGGAGTTGACCATGTCCAACGGCGCCCAGCCACGGTGGGCAGAGGTGAGGCGTTCCAGGTCGGTGCGGAAAGAGCGCCGGTGGTCGTCGCGGACCGTGGCGCACATGGTGAACGGGATGAAAGCAGTAGGCAAAGAGGTCCTCTCACGGGGCGGCCGGTGGTCGGCGCCCACTCAGGACAAGGTCCCCGGGGCCCCTCATATTCCGCTGAAGCGGAATATGAGTCCGACGTCACTGCAGGATGCGGCACACGGATTAGAACTTAGGTAAGCCTTAGCTATAGAGTCGACTCATCCCATTAGGAAACATTTTTATGATGTATTAGCAGCGGAGAGCAGAAGTGAATACCAGACTCAAGTCAGGCCTGGCATTGTTGGCGGCGGGCGCAGTGCTTGCCCTTACGGGCTGCGGGCAGGCGGCAACGGTCGGAACGGCGGCAGCGGAGCAGTCCTCGACCATCACCGTGGAACATGCGCAGGGGTCCACCGCCAACGTTCCCGTCAATCCTGAGACTGTGTTCACCTTCGATCTCGGCGTCCTGGACACCATGGACGCGCTCGGCGTGGAGCCCGACGGCGTGCCGCAGGCCACCTACCCGGAAGCCCTGAAGAAGTACTCGGAAGACCGGTTCGCCAAGATCGGCTCCATGAAGGAACCGGACTTTGAAGCCATCAGCGAGGGCGCACCGGACCTCATCATCATCTCCGGGCGCACCGCGGGTGCCTACGAGGAACTGAGCAAGATCGCCCCCACCATCGACCTTTCCCTGGACACGGCCAAGCCGATGGAGAGCTTCAAGACCCAGACAGAGACCCTCGGCAAAATCTTCGGCAAGCAGGAGCAGGTCACCGAAAAACTCGCGGCCGTCGACGCCAAGATCGCGGAAACCAAGGCCAACGCAGCCGGCGCCGGCAAGGGGCTGATCGTCCTGACCTCCGGCGGTGAACTGACCGCCTACGGTGCCGGCTCGCGCTTCGGCCTGATCCACGACGTCCTCGGGGTCAAGACCGCCGCTGACATCAAGAGTGAAGGCACCCACGGGCAGGCAGTGTCGTTTGAATTCATCAAGGAAACCAACCCGGACCTCCTGTTCGTCATCAACCGCGACACCGCCACCGGGGCCGATGCGACGGCGTCCGATGCGGTGTTGGACAACGAGCTCGTGAAGTCCACCAATGCCTCGAAGGACGGCAAGATCGTGTCCCTCGACCCCGCCGGCTGGTACCTCGTAGGGTACGGGCTGAACAACGTCCAGGCCATGATCGACGCCGTAGCCGGCTCCGTCGCCTAATTCCGCCGTAGTACCTGATGAGTACGACGACGGCGCGCACCGGCGCCGCTAAGTCCCCCGCGCCCGGCCCGGGCGCACCGGCTGCCCGTGGCCGTGCCGACGAGTCCACCGCACTGGCCGCGGGCGCCGTCGGCGTGCTCGTCCTGGCTGCCGCCAGCATGTTCGTGGGCGTCAGCGACGTCTCGCTTCCCCGCCTCCTGGCCGGTGACCAGGAAGCCTGGGACATCCTCTGGATCTCGCGCGTCCCGCGGACCCTCGCCGTGGTCCTGGCCGGCTCGGCAGTGGCAGTGGCGGGACTCATCATGCAGCTCATGGCGAGAAACCGCTTCGTGGAGCCCTCCACGGTGGGCACCACCGAATCGGCCACCCTGGGCATCCTCGCGGTCACGGTGTTCGCTCCAGGCGCCTCGCTGCTGGCCAAGATGGGTGTAGCCAGCGTGTTCGCGGTGCTGGGTACTGCGCTGTTCCTGGCCATCCTCCGCCGCCTCCCCACCCGAAACACCCTGCTGATCCCCCTCGTGGGCATCATGCTTGGCGGCGTTATTGCGGCAATCACCACCTTCTTTGCCTACCGCTTCGACCTCCTCCAGACCCTCAGCAACTGGATGGTGGGCGACTTTTCAGGCGTGCTGCGCGGCCGGTATGAGCTCCTCTGGATCGTGGCCGTGCTGACTGTGATCGGGTTCGTCGCCGCAGACCGCTTCACCGTGGCAGGGATGGGCCAGGATTTCACCACCAACCTTGGCCTCAACTACGCCCGCACCATGCGCCTGGGCCTGGTGATCGTCTCGTTGATCTCCGCCGTCGTGGTCACCTCGGTGGGCGCCGTTCCCTTCCTGGGCCTGGTGGTGCCCAACATCGTCTCACTCATCATCGGCGACAACCTGCGTCGGGCGGTGCCGTGGACCGCGCTGACGGGGGCAGCCTTCGTGCTGGCCTTCGACATCATCGGCCGCACCATCCGCTACCCCTACGAGGTCCCGGTGGGGATGGTCATGTCCGTCATCGGCGCCATCGTCTTCCTCGTCCTGCTGCTGAGGAACAGAAATGCCTAGCACTCACCTTCCCAGCCGGCCCGCGAAGCGTTCGACGACGGGCGGAAAGTCACGCAACTCCGCCGGCTTCCCGCCGTCGGCCGTCCTGGCCATTCTGGCCATTGCCGCCATGGCGGCACTGGCCGTCTTCCTCTTCATCGACCTCAAAGGAAACGTCGGTTACGTCCTGTCCCGGCGGGCCGTCAAGGTCGGCGCGATGGTGGTGGTGGCGACGGCGGTGGGGGTCTCCACGCTGCTGTTCCAGACCGTCACCTCCAACCGGATCCTCACGCCGTCGATCATGGGCTTCGATTCGCTGTACATCCTCATCCAGACCGGACTGGCGTTCTTCCTGGGGGCCACCGCGGTGGTCACGGCGCCGCCCCTGCTGAGCTTCGGGCTCGAGGTGATCCTGATGGTGGCCTTCAGCGCCTTGCTCTACCGGTGGATGTTCAGCGGGGCAGCCCGCTCGCTGCACCTGCTTCTTCTGGTGGGGATCGTGCTGGGCACGCTGTTCCGCGGATTTTCAACCCTGCTGCAGCGCCTCATGCAGCCCAGCGAGTTCATCATCCTGCAGGACCTGTTCTTCGCCAGCTTCAACTCCGTCAACCCGGACATCCTGGCCGTCTCGGCCTTGGTGGTGGGTGCCGCCGCAGCCTTCGCGTGGCGGCTCCGGCACCGGCTGGACGTGCTGGCGCTCGGCAGGCCCCTCGCCATCAATGTGGGCGTGGACCACCGCCGGACGGTCATGGCCGTGCTGCTGGTGTGCTCGCTGCTCGTGGCCGTTTCCACCGCCCTGGTGGGGCCGGTCACGTTCTTCGGGCTGCTGGTGGTCAGCCTCGGCTACCAGTTCTGCCGCGGGTTCAGCCACCGCTGGCTGCTGCCCATGGTGTCGCTGCTCGGCATCGTGGCGCTCGTGGCCGGCCAGCTGATCCTGGAGCGGGTCTTCGGCTTCGACACCGCACTGAGTGTGATCATCGAGTTCACCGGCGGCATCCTCTTCCTGTTCCTCCTGCTGAAAGGCGCCCTGAAGTAATGGAGTACCGCAAGTGATCGAGATCCGGAACGTCTCCAGGAGCTATGGGCACCAGCCCGTGCTCGACGACGTCAGCTGCACTATTCCCCGCGGCGGCATCACGTCCATTATCGGGCCCAACGGTGCCGGCAAATCCACGCTGCTTTCCCTGGTCAGCCGCCTGCAAACGCTGGACGCCGGCTCCGTCACCATCGGGGGTCTGGACGTGGCCAGGACCCCCAGCCGCGACCTCGCCAAAACCATGGCCATCCTGCGCCAGGAAAACCATCTGACCATGCGGCTGCGCGTCCGCGACCTCGTGGCCTTTGGCCGCTTCCCGCATTCCGGCGGCCGGCCGACCGTAGAGGACAAGGCCAAGGTGGACGAAGCCATCGCCCACGTGGATCTCGCTCCGATGGCGGACAGGTTCGTGGACGAGCTCTCCGGCGGGCAGCGCCAGCGCGCCTTCATCGCCATGGTGCTGGCGCAGGACACCGAATACCTGCTGCTGGACGAGCCGCTCAACAATCTGGACATGAAGCACTCGGTGGAGATGATGCGGCTCCTGCGGAGGCTGGCGGATGATCTGCAGAAGACCATTGTGCTGGTCATCCACGACATCAATTTTGCGTCCTGCTACTCGGACACCGTGCTGGCCATGAAGGACGGCAGGCTGCTGCACCAGGGCTCACCCGCGGACATCATGACCCCGGACGTGCTCCGGGACATTTACGAGATCGATTTCCGGATCGAGGAGATCGACGGCAACCTGATCGGCGTCTACTTCACCGACAAGGTGGCCAGCTAACGTCCTGCGGTTCCTTTGTAGTAGCGGCTGCGGGTTCCGCCCGCGGCTGCCTTCCGGTAGACGGCCAGCCCGTCCTTCTGGTGGATCATTGCCCGGCCTTTTCCGTCCTCCTGGATGATCCAGAACACGCTGCCGTCCAGCGCCACCATGTCCACGCGGCCGGTGGCCACGGCGCGCCGGTCGCAGCACACGGTCACCTCGTCCGCACGCGAAAGCCTGCTCCAGTTCGGCACGGGCTCCAGCGGGCTGAGGCGGGCGGGCTCGCCGGCGGGGACAGGCTGCTTGCGCGGACGGCGTTGGCGGGGCGTGGCTTCGATCAGAGTGGGTGCCATCAGAGTGGACATCGTCTTTCCTTCTTAATACGTGCGGATGTGGCTGAGGCGGACCGGCATCCTGTTTCGGCTGCCGGCCCGCCTCTTAGCAAGCGGTGATTCGGGAACTAAAACTGGCCGCCGTCGGCCTTCACGGCCAGAACCGGACGGTCCGCCTGCATGAGGATGCGCTGGGCGTGGCTGCCGAGGATGAACTTGCCCACCTGGGTGCGGTGCCGCAGCCCGATGACGATCAGGGAGGCGTTCTCCTCCCGTGCGACGTCCAGGAACTCCTCCGCCAGGTCGTGCTGGTAGGGCGGTTGGATTACCTTGGCCGTTACGCCGGCATCAGCCGCCTGGCGGGAGGCCTTGGCCAGGAGATCGTCGGGTGCCACCGACTTGTCCACCAAGGCGCCTTCACGGGCAGAGTTAACGATCACCAGATCCTGGTTGCGCAGCCGGGCCTCGGCGATGCCCGCCGCGAGGGCAGCTTCCCCCGCAGGGGTGGGGACGAAGCCAACGATGATGCTCATACCTTCTCCTTGATTTCTGTCGCGGTGGTTTCCGCGGCGACTGTGGCCTTGCGCTTGGCCAGCGCGGAGCGAATGCCCGGAAGCGCGGCCACGAGGACGAACACGATGAGGAGCGTGGCGGAGATGGGCCGGCCGAAGAAGCCGGTGGGATCGCCGCCAAAGACCAGCAGGGAGCGGCGCATGGAGCTCTCCAGCAGCTCGCCGAGCACGAAGGCCAGCACCAGCGGACCCGGTTCGAAGCCGAACTTCTTCATCAGGTAGCCGACGATGCCGAAGACAACCACGAGCGTCACATCGAACATGCTGTTGTTGATCGTGTACGCGCCGAGCAGGGTGATCAGCGCCGTGACGGGCGCCAGGATGGCGGCACGGACGCGGAGGATCTTCACGAAGATCCCCACCAGCGGCAGGCTCATGATCAGCAGCAGGATGTTGCCGATGTACATGGAGTTCACCACGCCCCAGAACAGCTCCGGGTCCTGCTCCACGAGCTGCGGGCCCGGAGTGACGCCTTGGATCAGCAGTGCACCGAACATCAGCGCCATGGTGGCGTTGGCCGGGATGCCGAGGGTCAGCAGCGGAATGAACGAGGACGTTGCCGCGGCATTGTTGGCGGTTTCCGGCCCGGCCACGCCCTCCGGCGCGCCCTTGCCGAAGCGCTCGGGCTGCTTGGCGCGCTTCTTCTCCATGGCGTAGGAGGCCATCGAGGCGATGGTGGCACCGCCGCCCGGCAGGATGCCCAGGAAGAACCCGAGGACCGAACCTCGTCCGATGGCGCCGGACGCCTGCTTGAGGTCGGCCCGGGAGGGCCACACATTTGCGACGGCGGAGGGCGCCTTTGCGGCGCGGTGGCGCTCCTCGAGGTTGTACAGGATCTCGCCAAGGCCGAAGATGCCCATGGCGATCGGCACGAAGTCGATGCCGTCAGCCAACTGCAGGCTGCCAAAGGTGAACCGGTTTTCACCGGTGAAGATGTCCCGGCCAACGGTCGCCAGCATCAGGCCGAGGGCGGCGGCGATGAGTGCCTTGGCCTTTGAGCCGCTGCTGATGGTGGCCACCAGCAGAATGCCCAGCAGGGCCAGGGCGGTGTATTCGGCGGGACCGAAGTCCAGCGCGAAGCTCGCCACGAGCGGTGCCAGGAACGTCAGGCCGATGATGGCCGCGGTGCCGCCGATGAACGAGCCGATGGATGCCAGGCCCAGGGCCGTGCCTGCCCGGCCCTGCTTGGCCATCTGGTAGCCGTCGAAGACGGTAACCACCGAGGAGGCCTCACCGGGCAGCCGCAGCAGCACCGACGTGATGGTGCCGCCGTACTGGGCGCCGTAGAAGATGCCGGCCAGCATGATGATGGCGGTGACGGGCTCAACGTTGTAGGTGAGCGGGAGCAGGATGGCGATGGTTGCCGCGGGCCCCAGACCGGGCAATACACCGATCAGCATGCCGATGACGACGCCGATCAGGCAGTACAGGAGGTTCGTTGGCTCCAGGACGACTGCAAATCCGTTGATCACGGGATTAAGGAAATCCACGGTGGTCTCCTAGAAGAGGTGGGGAATGGAAGTGTTGAGCGCCAGGACGAAGATGCCATAGAAGCCAGCCACCACGAGGCCACTGACCAGGAGCGTGGAGCGCCAGGTTTCGCCTCCAAGGAAGCGCATCCAGATGATGCACAGCACCAGGGCGGGCAGCTCGAAGCCGGCGATCGGCATGAGGGCCACCATGGCGGCCAGGGTGACCAGCCCGGTCAGTGGGGCCATGGACATGCGGGTGAATTTCTCCGCGTCCCGGTTGTGCCGGCCCGTGACCAGCTGGAACAGTCCGAGGGCCACCATGACGCAGCTGATCAGGAACGGCCACAGGCCGGGCTGCGGGGCGGAGGGTGTGCCCAGGCCCATGGCGATGGACAGGACCACGGCGCCGACGCCGACGCCGATGACCACGAGTGAGGACCCCATGTTGGCCAGCGCGCCGGCGGCCGGCGGCTTTTCTTCCTCCCACTGGGCTGCCAGCTGCTCGGGCGTCAGATCATCAGGATCAGCGTCAGGAAAAGCGTTGGTGCCGTTCCCGGCGGAGGAAACAGCGTGAGCGCCGTTCCCTCCGCCGGATACCGGTGATGGTGCCTGCACAGGAATCACTTGTTCCCGGCGAGGCTGATGCTGTACTTCTCCACCAGGGCCTTGTACTTCGCTGCGTAGTCCTTCCACTGGGTGACTACTTCCTCACCGGAGATTTCCTTCGGGGTCAGCATGTTCTTCTTGTTGAACTCCTTGTACGCGTCCGACTTCAGGGTGTCCTGGACGGCGGCGAGGAGCTTGTCCTTGACTTCCTGCGGGGTTCCCTTGGGAGCGGCGATGGCACGGTACTGGGCGACCGGAACGTCATAACCTGATTCGTTGGCGGTGGGCGTGTCCGGCAGGAAGGAGTTGCGCTGCTCCGAGAAGACCAGCAGCGGGGACACCTTGCCGGCCTCGATCTGCGGCATGGCTTCGCCGAGCTGGATGGTGGCCAGTTCCACCTGGTTGCCCAGGACGGCGGTCAGTGCAGGCTTGCCGCTGTCGAAGGGAACGTCGGTGCCCTTCACGTTGGCCTGCTTGAAGAGAACGGTCTGGGCGAGCTGGCTGCCGGTGCCGACGCCGGTGGTCCCGTAGGTGACGTTGCGGCCGGCCGAGGTCACGTCCTTGATGGATTTGAAGCCGGACTTTTCGCTGGCCACCAGAACATAGTCGTCCTGGGACAGGCCGGTGATGATGTCGAAGTCATCGATGCTGACGGCCTCGTCCTGCGTTACAGCCAGCGGCGTGATGGTGATCAGCGAAGCGTTGATGAGGAGCAGGTTCTGGCCGTCCGCCGGCTTTCCTGCCACCTCCTTGCTGGCAAGTGCGCCGTTGGCACCGGGCTTGTTTACTACGGGCATCGGTGCGCCGAGGGTCTTGGCTGCGCCTTCCGAGATGGCACGGGCGATGAGGTCCGTGCTGCCGCCGGGTGCCTGGCCGACGGTGAGGTTGACCGGGCCGTTGGGGTACTTCGATGAATCATTGCTGCCGCCGGAAACGTTGCCGCATGCGGTCAGGGCCAACAGGGTGATGGCCGACGCAGCTCCGAGAACGGCGCGGCGGGTGGGGAAGTGCATCATTGAAACTCCTCGTTAGCACTGCGGGCTGCCTCAGCCCGTAGGGGGATGTGAACCGGGTCACTGCCCGGCTCGCTAGGTCGAGTGTAGGGACGCGCTATGATGCATGTCTAAGCCCAAATATGCATCGAGTAATACCTGGAGAGCATCATGTTTACCTTCGACCAGCTGACCGGCTTCATCGCCGTCGCCGAGGAACTGCACTTCGGGCGGGCCGCCGAACGCCTCAACATGACCCAGCCGCCGCTGAGCCGCCAGATCCAGAAACTGGAGAAGACGGTGGGCGCAGAACTCCTCGAACGGGACAACCGCCGGGTCGAGCTGACCGCCGCAGGACGCGCTTTCCTTGACGAGGCCCGCAGGCTCATGGCGCTGGCCAGCCGGGCCCCCGTGACGGCGCGGCGCATCGCCTCCGGCCGGCAGGGCCATCTCCGCATCGGTTTCACGGCCGCGAGCGGCTTCAGCATCCTTGGCCCGCTGCTGGAGGAAATCGGCGCCATCGTGCCGGACGTAGACATCGACCTCCAGGAGCTGGTCACCGGCGAGCAGATCCAGGGCCTGCTAACCGGCGAGCTCGACCTGGGCCTGGCGCGCCCGCCGTTCGACACGGAGGTTTTCGACTCGCACCTGCTGTACCGCGAGTCCATGGTGCTGGCGGTGCCCGCATCGCATCGCCTTGCGGACCTGAAGCGGGACATCGAAAACGAGGACCTCAAGGACGAGCCGCTCATCATGCACTCCCCCACGCAGGCCAGGTACTTCTACGACCTCGTGGTCCGCCTGCATGCGATCCGGCACGAAAACGTGGTGCACACCGTGAGCCAGATCCTCACCATGGTCTCGCTCGTCGCCGCCAAGCGCGGCGTGGCCTTCGTGCCCCACTCGGCAACCGCCTTGGGCATCCGCGGGGTTTCGTTCCTGCGGCTGGCCAGCGGGGAAGAAGAACCGGTGGAGCTGCATGCGATCTGGAGCCGGGATGCCAAGAACCCGGCCCTGGTGCGGCTGCTGCGCGACCTGGAGTTTGCGGCCAACTGATTCCTTCAAGCCACGCAGGCTCAATGCACCGAGGGTATCAATAGATACAAAAATGCACTTGGACAGGCATGGACGGGCCTCCCTAGTCTGAAGAGGAAGCACAACCCCAGCCCCCGCCGCCCCCGGCGCCGACTCCAAGGACATCCCGTGGCAAAACTTTCACCCCAGGAACTCGCCAACACCCTCAAGGACGGGCTGCTGTCCTTCCCCGTAACCTCCTTCGATGCAGAGCTGCAGTTCGACGAGGAGAACTACCGCAAGCACCTGGCGTGGCAGGCCAGCTACCCCGTTGCCGGGCTCTTCGCTGCCGGCGGCACGGGTGAGGGCTTCTCCCTCACCCCGGCCGAGTCGGCCCGCGTGGTCCGCGCCGCCGTCGAGGAAGTCGGCAACACCGTTCCCGTGCTGGCCTCCGCCGGCGGTTCCACCGCCCAGGCCATCGAAAACGCCAAGGCTGCCGAGGCCGCTGGCGCCGAGGGCATCCTGCTTCTGCCGCCGTACCTGACCGAAGCCGACCAGGGCGGCCTGATCGAGCACGTCAGCGCGGTCTGCCGGGCAACGTCGCTCGGTGTCATCATCTACAACCGCGCCAACGCCATTTACAAGGACACCACGGTGGCCACCCTCGCCGACCGGCACGAAAACCTCATTGGCTTCAAGGACGGCGTGGGCGACCTCGAGCACGACGCCCGCGTCTACGCCAAGCTCGGTGACCGCCTCTTCTACCTTGGCGGCCTCCCCACGGCCGAAACCTTTGCGCTGCCGCTCCTGCAGCTGGGCATGAGCACCTACTCCAGCGCCATGTACAACTTCGTGCCGCAGTTCGCCCTCGACTTCTACCAGGACGTCCGCAACAACGACCGCGTGGCCGTGAACCAGAAGCTCAATGAATTCGTCATCCCCTACCTGGACATCCGCGACCGCGTGAAGGGCTACGCCGTCTCCATCGTCAAGGGCGGCCTGGACGCCATCGGCCGCTCTGCCGGCGGTGTCCGTCCCCCGCTGCAGAACATGGCGGAGCAGGACCTCGCCGACCTCAAGGCACTCATCGCCAAGGTTTCCTAACAGCCAGCTCCCACCTTTACCCAGGAGGAACCACGTGACCCTCACCGGACACTCCCTGATCGCCGGACAAACCGTTGCCGGCGAAGGCAAGACCACCTTCGCCTTCAACCCGGCCACCAACGAACAGCTCGAGCCCGCCTATACCCTGCTCACTGAGGAGCAGCTCAAGGCCGCCACCGCAGCGGCCGCCGAGGCATTCGAGTCCTTCAGCTCGCTTGACCCCGAAACCCACGCAGCATTCCTGGACGCCATCGCGGACAACATCGAAGCCATCGGCGACGAAGTGACTGTCCGCGCTGGCCAGGAGACCGGCCTGCCCGCCGCCCGGTTGCAGGGCGAACGCGCCCGCACCACCGGCCAGCTGCGGCTCTTCGCGAACGTCGTCCGCCAAGGCGACTTCCGCGGCGTCCGCATCGACCCGGCACTCCCGGACCGCACGCCCCTGCCGCGCGCCGACATCCGGCAGCGCCAGATTCCGCTGGGCCCGGTCGCTGTCTTCGGCGCCAGCAACTTCCCGCTGGCCTTCTCGACGGCGGGCGGCGACACCGCCTCGGCCCTCGCCGCAGGCTGCCCCGTGGTCTTCAAAGCACACAACGCCCACCCCGGCACCAGCGAACTCGTGGGCCAGGCCATCGCAAAGGCGGTCAAGGACGCCGGCCTGCACCCGGGCGTCTTCTCCCTTATCTACGGCCCGGGCAGCAGCATCGGCCAGGCCCTCGTGGCGGACCCTGCCATCAAGGCCGTCGGTTTCACCGGCTCCCAGAGCGCCGGCATTGCCCTGATGCGCACCGCCGCCGCACGCCCCGAACCCATCCCCGTATACGCGGAGATGTCCTCCCTCAACCCCGTGTTCGTCTTCCCCGGCGCCCTCAACGGCTCCGCCGAACAGATCGACGCCCTGGCACAGCAGTACATCACCGCCGTCACTGGCAGCTCCGGCCAGCTCTGCACTTCCCCCGGCCTGCTGTTCGCCCCCGCCGGTGAGGCAGGCGACAAACTCGCTGCCGCCGTCGGCCGCGCCGTTTCCGCATGCGCCGGACAGACGATGCTCACCGCAGGCATCGCAGGTTCCTGGAACTCCGGAACCGAGGCGCTCAGCGCCGCCGAGAACGTCAGCATCGTCGGCACCGGAACTCCCGGACCCACCCAGAACGCCCCCGCACCGGCCATCTTCGGCACGGACATCGGCAACTTCATCAGCAACGAGGTCCTGCACGCGGAAATCTTCGGCGCAGCCAGCCTGGTGATCCGCTACTCCTCAGCCGAGGAACTCATCGAGGCAACCAACCGGATCGAGGGACAGCTCACCGCGTCCCTGCAGCTCACCGAAGAGGACTACCCGACGGCGGCACGCCTGATCCCTGCCCTGGAGCAGAAGGTGGGACGCATCATCGTGAACGGCTGGCCCACCGGCGTCGAAGTCGGCCACGCCATGGTCCACGGCGGACCCTTCCCCGCCACCTCTGACACGCGCACCACATCCGTGGGTACGCTGGCCATAAACAGGTTCCTCCGGCCCGTCGCCTACCAGAACCTGCCCCAGGAGCTGCTGCCCGCACCCCTCAAGGACGCCAACCCGTGGCAGCTGAACCGCCGGATCGACGGTGACGTGGTCCCCGCCGCAGAGAAAGAGGAGGTCAACGCATGACCGCCCAGCCAACCATTGCCCGCGTGGAAGTAGTCCCGGTTGCGGGCTATGACAGCATGCTGATGAACCTCAGTGGCGCCCACGGGCCGTTCTTCACCCGGAACGTGGTCATCGTGACGGACTCCGACGGCCGGACCGGCCTCGGCGAGGTCCCGGGCGGTGAGAAGATCCGCACCACCATCGAGGAAGCCGGCAGCCTGATCGCGGGTAAGCCCGTGGCCCGCTACCGCTCCCTGCTCCGCGACATCGCGGCCGAGTTCGCCGACCGCGACGCCGGCGGCCGCGGCCTGCAGACCTTCGACCTGCGCACCACCGTCCACGCCGTCACCGCCGTCGAGTCCGCGCTGCTGGACCTGCACGGCCAGTTCCTCGGCGTCCCGGTGGCAGAACTGCTGGGCGACGGGCAGCAGCGCACCTCCGTTCCCATGCTCGGATACCTGTTTTTCATCGGTGACCACAAGCGGACGGAACTGCCCTACCTGGTGGAGGACGCGCCGTCGGACCGCTGGGAGGAACTGCGCCGCCAGGAGGCAATGACTCCCGAGGCCGTTGTTGCCCTGGCCGAAGCCGCGCAGGAGCGCTACGGCTTCAGCGACTTCAAGCTCAAGGGCGGCGTGCTGTCCGGCGACGACGAGGTAGATGTGGTCACGGCCCTCGCCAAACGCTTCCCCGAGGCCCGCGTCACGCTGGACCCGAACGGCGGCTGGCTGCTCGAGGAGGCCATCCGGCTAGGCAAGCGGATGCAGGGCGTCGTGGCCTACGCCGAGGACCCCTGCGGCGCGGAAGGCCGCTTCTCCGGGCGCGAGGTCATGGCCGAGTTCCGCCGTGCCACCGGACTGAAGACTGCCACCAACATGATCGCCACGGACTGGCGGGAGATGTCCCACGCCATCCGCAGCAACGCCGTCGACATTCCACTGGCGGACCCGCACTTCTGGACCATGCACGGATCGGTCCGCGTGGCGCAGCTGTGCAACGAGTTCGGCCTGACCTGGGGCTCGCACTCGAACAACCACTTCGACATCTCGCTGGCCATGTTCACGCACACCGGCGCGGCAGCACCCGGGGAGATCACCGCACTGGACACGCACTGGATCTGGCAGGACGGGCAGGGCCTCACCAAGAACCCGCTGCAGATCAAGGGCGGCGCCATTGAGGTTCCCGACGCCCCCGGGCTCGGCATCGAACTGGACCGCGACGCGCTGGACAAGGCGCACCAGCTGTACCTGGAGCACGGGCTGGATGCCCGCGACGACAGCATCGGCATGCAGTACTACATCGACGGCTGGTCCTTCGACCCGAAGCGCCCCTGCCTGGTCCGCTAGGGCTGCCGCGGTAGCGCGGTCTCAATCCTCCGCACGGCCGGACCTCCTCGCGCAACGGGAGCCGGCCGTGCGGAATACACATGAATAGAAGGGTCAAGAGTGGGCGGCGTCGTCTCCGGAATACTCATCGTTTCGGCAGTCATCGCCGTCGGCTACCTCGCTGCCAGGTTCCGCATTCTGGGGCCGGAAGTCCAGGGTGCCCTGACCCGCACCGCCTTCTACATCACCAACCCCGCCCTGCTTTATACCGTGGTGGCCGGCTCGGACATCCGGGCCGCACTCGGAACCGATGCCCCGCTGGCGCTGCTTTCGGCAGCGGCTGTGGGGCTTCTCTATTGGCTGCTGAGCTTCCTGTTCTTCCGGCGCCCCGCCGCGGAGACCGCCGTCGGCGCGATGGCCAGCAGCTACGCCAACGCCAACAACATCGGCATTCCGGTCTCGCTGTACGCCGTCGGCACCGCCCAGCACGTGGCGCCGGTGCTCCTGGTGCAGCTGCTGGTCCTGGCCCCGTTCTACCTCACGCTTCTGGGGCTGTTCTCCGGTGCCCGGATTTCGTGGAGGAAGGTGCTGCTCCAGCCGCTGTCCAACCCCATGATCATCGCCTCCGCGCTCGGCGTCGTGGTTGCCGTGACTGGCTGGCAGGAACCGGACCTGCTGCAGAAACCCATCGACATGCTGGCCGGCGGGGCTGTCCCCATGGTGCTTCTCGCGTTTGGCCTGTCACTGGCCGGGAGGGCGCCGCTGCAGAAGGACGACGGCCGCGCAGAGACGCTTGTGGCCACCTTCCTCAAGATCGCCGGCATGCCGCTCATTGTTTGGCTGCTGGGGCGTTATCTCTTTGGCCTGGAGGGGCATCACCTGCTGGCCTGCGTGATCATGGCGGCCCTTCCCACCGCGCAGAACGTCTTCCTCTTCGCTTCCCCCTACGGCCGGGGCATGGCCGTGGCCCGCGACGTCATCCTGTGCACCACCATCCTGTGCGTTGGAACGCTGCTGGTTGTTGCGTGGGCCGCTGGGTAGCTATGTGGTGGACGCTTCCTCGACACCGGAGATGACCGCCAACCGAATCAACCGCGGGACCGGAACCTAGTTTGCTGGGCCGAACGCGTCGCAGGTGGCACGGACGGTGTCCGTCAATGTCGCGGTGAATGGTACCGGTGAGAACGCATGTCTCGTCCTGCCGACGATGGAACTTCTAAGGCGATTTCCTTGGAAGGCCTCAGATTCTTCTCAGGTGTATCGGGGAGGATCGAATAACTCCCCGCTGGATGAACCTGCCAGCTTCGACCAGCGGGATGGACAGTCGGTTCGGGCACGACCATCCCCCCAGTGGCCGCTCGCTCCGACTGTCCAACACTTGCATACTTCCCGCTGGCTGCTGCGTAATTGACCCGTCTAATAACAGCCCTAGGTCGAACGTCGATAATTTCCGTAAACCGCTATAACTTAACCGCGGCGACACAATGGAGAATCGATCCTTGGACGTCCATCGCTCTGCCGGTAAGCACTCCCGATAGCGACCATGTAAGGGGTAACAATGGAAGATGCTGTACCGACGTCGTCGAAGCTCAGGGAAACTCGGCGTACATTGCTGAAGGGACTTACCGGGCTGCCCCAGCCCGGCGACGTGGAACCAGGTGAAATCCCTCGGATTGCCGTTACCATCGACATGCGTCAGCCCGAGTGGGCGAGCATTAGCGACTTTTTATTGGAGGCTCGGGAAGGTCGCTCAGGGTACGCAGTACACGAATTAGGGGAACTTGATCTTCTCCTCGCTTTTGACACTCGGCGAACGCCGCAACGAGATTTGTCGACCAAATTACAAGAAGCACTGTCCATGACGAGCCCCCTCATTTACCCCCTGACTCAGATGATTCAAGACCCGATAGCAGGCTTCATGGGACCAGATAGCTATCCAGTGTCTGCCGAAGTTCGTGCTGCCCTCCTAGATCAAGAACTCATCGTAATCCGCCTTGTTGACCTATCACTTCTCGCAGGAGATTTTTCGGCTGACGGCACCCCCATCAGCATTCGGCTGGTGGAGTGCGATGAGGGCTATGAACTGGCTGTTGTGGTTGCGGGATTGGAGCAGTTCCGTTTCACGTCCAGGGTGGTCGAGCAACTACTCGCGTACCCTGTCGCCTTGTCTTTTTCGTTGGAGCCTCTGCTCGAAGTGGTCAACCAGGTTCTTTCACAAGCCGAAGAGGGTGGGGATGAAATGCCTCATAAAGCAGAAGATGACAAAGTTGATTACTTGACAGCGTTCAGAGACGGAATAACGTCAGCAAACTGAAGGATAAACAACGATACTTCCGTACGAATCGCAATAATTCATCGGATTTTATTTACATATGGCTTATGACGATTGGCGCGAACCAGTCGGGCTGCTGGAAGCAGGCAACTGGCCAGCCACAGGCACAGGTGGACCTCGCAGGTCTCCTGGATTTGCCGCTTGGTACGTCCGTACCCGAAAAAGTTGCGGTGGCGCTGGAGGACCTAGAGCTAAGCATCTAAGGGCGGCGGGTAGCTGAAGCGACTGATCGCCAGCTCCAATACGAAGATGTGGTGCCACACGGGCTCTCAAAGCGTTTGGCATCATCGTGAATCGACTACTACCTGGCGGAGCAGACCATCAGCGCGCTTCGGTCTCTGCAACCTGGTAGGGGCACTCGACTGGTGATAACGACGCAGTTTGCTCTTGAGGGCGAGGAATCTGTGACCTTCGTTGATGTCTGCATTGTCTCTAGAGTCGGCGCCGACGGCCGGGTCTACTTGCCGGAGGAATGGCCACGGAGCTTGGCCGTCCCAACTCCAACGGACAGCGCGGACAGTAACTTCCAGGCGCAGGCCGGCAACATTGAATGCGTTGTATGCCATCAATGCCACGGCCGGCGGTGAGCGCCTCGAAACCCGGGAGTTCCCCTACAACGGGCGGCGGAATCAATCGTGCCATCGCTTGGGTCGCTCGTCGGACCGAAGCCGATCTGGCCACCTTGCGGGTGATCGAGGGCGCGGCTTCCTATGGTGCCGTGCTAGCCGGGGCTGTCGCAGCTGCCGGCTACCAGGTCGCGATGGTTCGTTTATCATCGACATCCACTCCGCAATGAGCTGGTACGCCGTCGGCGGCATTTACAGCGCCACGAAGGCCGCCCTCTGGTCGCGGTCATGAAAAACCACCTCACATGACCACGGCGCTTCCCAAACCCGGATCATCAAACCGACATGCGCGATAACGAGCAGGCAAGGACCACGAATACCCCGCTTCACACGCAGAACGGGCGGTCCGCGGCTCTCCCCTACCGCAGCGATCAGGCTCGTCCTTTGACAAAAATCTGAGTTCGGTCATAATTGAGTATAATCAGTATTTCACGGGCTCCGTCCAAGCGCTGCCCGTACTGACAACCGTGCCCGGCGCTGCAGGATGGCCCCGGCATCGACCCCACAAGGAGCATCACGGCATGCGAGCGTTCGTCGTCACCAAGTACAAGGAGCCGCTGTGCGAGGCGGACGTCCCCGAGCCGATCGTCGGGGACCGCGATGTCCTCGTGCAGGTGCAGGCAGCGGGCCTGAACCAGCTGGACGAGAAGATCAGGCTGGGCGAGTTCAAGCAGATCCTCCCCTACAAACTCCAGCTGATCCTCGGCAACGACGTAGCCGGCACTGTGCTGCGCGTCGGGGAAAAAGTGAAGGGGTTCAAGCCCGGCGATGAGGTCTACGGCCGCCCCGACCAGGACCGCATCGGCACGTTCGCCGAGCGCATTGCCGTCGCCGAGGAAGACCTTGCGCTGAAGCCCGCATCGGCCAGCATGGAGGAGGCCGGCTCGCTGCCGCTGGTGGCGCTGACCGCATGGCAGGCCCTCGTCGAGCAGGGCAACGTCCGACCCGGGCACAAGGTTCTCATTCACGCCGGCGCCGGCGGAGTCGGCTCAATTGCCATCCAGCTCGCCAAGCACCTCGGCGCGACTGTTGCGACCACCGCGAGCGGATCCAACGCCGGCTTCGTGCGCGACCTCGGCGCGGACATCGTGATCGACTACCGCACCCAGGACTTTGAGCTACTGCTTAGCGGGTACGACCTGGTGCTCGACAGCCTCGGCGGGGAGAACCTCGAAAAGTCACTGCGCGTCCTCAAACCCGGGGGCAAGGCTGTCGGGATCTCCGGCCCTCCGGATCCGGCGTTCGCTCGCAAAGCCGGCCTGGGTCCTGTGCTGCGCCTGGCAGTCTCCGCCCTCAGCAGCAAGATTCGGCGGCAGGCCAGGAAGCTCGGCGTCAGCTATGAGTTCCTCTTCATGCGCGCCAGCGGGGACCAACTGCGCCAGATCAGCGCCTTGGTCGACGACGGCGTGCTGCGCCCAGTCGTGGGCAGGGTCTTCAGCTTCGACCAGGCCCCAGAGGCGCTGGAGTCCGTGGCCGCGGGCCGCATCCGCGGCAAAGCAGTGCTCAGCCTCACCGAGTAACCCGCCCCCAGTCTTTTCACCTTACAATCACGCAGGAGAACACCCGCCATGGACAACACCGGCACCCCGCACGACTCCGTCGTCACCTCGTACGCTAAGGCACCAGCCAGCACTGTCACCGTCGAAGGTGTCACCTACGCATACCGCGAGCTGGGGCCCAAGAGCGGCATTCCCGTCGTGTTCTTCGTGCACCTCGCCGGCACATTGGATAACTGGGATCCCCGCATCATCGACCCCATCGCGAAGAACCGCCACGTCATCACCTTCGACCAGCCCGGCGTCGGCGCTTCCACCGGACAGGTTCCCGACAACATCGAAGCAATGGCCGACGACGCCTACACCTTCATCAAGGCCCTCAGGTACGACAGGATCGACATCTTCTCCTTCTCCCTGGGCGGCATGATCGCCCAGGACCTGGCCCTCAAGCATCCCGACCTTGTTCGCAAGCTCGTGCTCACCGGCACCGGCCCGCGGGGCGGAAAGGATATGGACAAGGTGGTCGGCACCACCTACCGGGACATCCTCCGCGCAACCCTGACACGATCCGACCCCAAGGAATTCCTGTTCTTCAACCGCAACACCACCGGCAAGCCAGCCGCGAAAGCGTTCATCAAACGCCTCCAGGAACGCACCGTCAACCGTGACCAGCCGATCAACACCCGTGCATTCCAAACTCAGCTGAAGGCAATCCAGGCGTTCGGCCGCTCCGCCCCGTCAGACCTCTCCACGCTCACTCACCCCACCCTCATCGCCAACGGCGACAACGACCGCATGGTGCCATCCGTCCTCTCCGAAGACCTGCACCGACGCATCAAGGGATCCGAACTGATCATCTACCCAGACTCCGGCCACGGCGCCATCTTCCAGTACCACGCCAAATTCGCCCCCGCCGCCATCGAATTCCTCGCCAACTGACCATCACCGCTCGAGAAATGAACTACTAAAGGCCCGCACTCACTTCCGCAGGTTCGTCACAAGCAACTCGTCCCCGGCAACACGCTTACGACACAGACACAGCGCTTACCTACGTGAACCAGGGTCAAGCCCTCCCACCGCGAGAAGTAGACACGCCGGGGATGCCCCCGGTACTCCGTGGTCGTTACACTCATAACTGACTCCAGTCAGTTACGCCCAGAGGAACCTTCATGCCCGTCGCATCCCAGCCGCTCGGACGACGCGAGCGGAACAAGCAGCAGAAGCTTGACCGCATCACTGCCGCCGCCAGTGAGCTGTTCGCAGAACACGGAATCGAGGAGGTCACCACCCAGCAAATCGCCGATAAAGCCGACATCGGCACCGGAACCCTATTCCTTTACGCAAGGACCAAGGGAGAACTCCTCCTACTCGTGCAGAACGCGCACTACGCACAAGCGCTCGAGCGGGGCCGGGCCAATGCTGAAACCATCCCGGATGCACTGGCTGCGCTGATGGCCATCGTGCGGCCAATCGTGGAGTGCAACCGCGTCCAGGTCGAGAATGGGCGCACCTACCTGCGGGAGATGGTCTTCGGGGACCCGACAGAGCCACACCACAGCGAAGCCCTTTCCATCGTCGCGCAGACCGAGGAGGCCATCGCTGCCATCCTGGGCCGCGACGAACTTTTCAGTCCCGATGATGCAGCAACAACCGCACGCATCGTCTCGGCCGTCATGTTCCTCAGCATGGCAATGAGTGCGAATCCCACTCTTGGCACCGAGGACATCGTGCAGGACATCAGGACCCAGATCCGCCTGCTCCTGCCCCGCTGACCGCAAGCGCAAGAATTTCACCTATCGCCCCCGGCTTATCGCATGTCAGCTAGAACCACACCCCAGCCTGACATCGTCGAATCTGGTGTATTGATGTTCAGGCCTTCTCCGAATTTGAACGCCTCCCTGATTAGGGAGCGGCAGCGAGAAGGTACCGCTCTGGCCAAGCAGCGGGGTGCCTACCGCGGACGTAAGAAAACCCTCACCCCGGAAAGGGGATGAGCTGGTACAGCGTGCTGACAGTGGGATTCCCAAATCCCACTGCCAATGATTCCGGGCGGCCTCCCTTAATTCCTCTCGCAGGGGCTGACCGCCCCACAATTTCAGGTTAGAGGCCACAGGTTGCGCCCATGTTTCTGATAGATGACGCTCTACATCCGAAACCTTGGTGCGACAGGCCCCGGATGGGTATTCGCAGCGTTGGTTCGGGTTAGGACCACCGGGATGCACACAATGACACTGACGGATTTGGTCACCCCCTCACGGACAAGGCCACCGGTAGGGACGCGGCCAGACCGGAAGGGACCGAGTTATTGCGGTTCGCTCAGGATGGGGGCCACCATGGGGGTGCAGAGCATGGACCGTCCGGCCGGCCACCCGACGACCTGCGCGCGCTGTTCTTTCGTGTTGCGCTGCATCTTTAGGGGCTTGACAACAGGTCTGGCGTGAGTCAACCTGTTGCGTATCCTGCTTGTTGTTGCGGAGGACGCACTTGCTGAAATACTGGAGTTACTACCGCTATCCATGGCCTTTTTCCTAAATCGTGCTTGCACATGGATCCTCTAATCCCATGACCACAACGTTCTCGACAACGCCGGTTCCCCCACTAAACCCGTGGTCTCCACGATATGCACACTACCCAGCCCTCCCGGGAGGAAACACATGACTACTTCAGTGAACGTGCCCCTCAATTCACGCGGAAAACTCGCTTCATCATTGCCTGCAGAGCAGCTGGCAGAGATCACTGAGTTGTTTGCGTCCCGGCGCACGGGATATTCCCTCGACGCCCCGTTCTACACGGACCCGACGGTTTTCAAAATCGACATGCAGGCCATATTTGGCAAGCACTGGATCTTTGCCGCCAGCACCCCTGAGCTGCCGGAGCCGGGCGACTACGTCACCGTCGACTACGGGCCCTACTCCCTGATCGTGCTGCGCAACGACGACGGCGGCGTGAACGTCCTGCACAACGTATGCCGCCACCGCGGCGCCCGCGTCCTGACCGAACCCGCGGGGTCAACGGGAAACCTCGTATGCGGCTACCACTCCTGGACCTACTCCCCCAACGGCGATTTGATCCACGCCTCGGCACCGGGGGAAACGAAATTCGACAAGAGCTGCTTCGGCCTCAAGCGCGCCCACGGCCGCGAGGTCGCCGGACTCATCTTCGTTTGCATTGCTGATGAGCCGCCGACAGACTTCGACGAAACCTCAAAGATCTTTGAGCCCTACCTCGCGCCCCACGATCTGTCGAAGACGAAAATCGCCTACCAGCAGAACATCATCGAAGAGGGCAACTGGAAGCTCGTCATGGAGAACAACCGTGAGTGCTATCACTGCGACGGCCACCCGGAGCTCGCCTGCTCCCTCTTTCCCACCTGGGGCCTGACTGAGGGCCTGATCCCGGCCCATCTCGAGGAAGTGTGGAACCGCAACAAGGAAGCACAGTCCTCGCTCGAGGAGCGTTGCCGCCGCTATGGCCTTCCCTATGAGGTCGTCGAGGAGCTCGACACGCGCATAGCGGGGATCCGCATCTCACGCGAATCGCTCGACGGTGAGGGCGAATCGTTCTCGCCCGACGGACGCAGGCTTTCCAAGAAGCTACTCGGTGACTTGCGGGACTTCCGTCTTGGCCGCTGCTCGATGCACCTGCAGCCCAACAGCTGGTTCCACTTCCTCGGGGACCACGTCATCACATTCGGCGTCTTCCCCATCAACGAACACCAGACCCTCGTACGCACCACCTGGCTGGTGGCTGACGACGCCGAGGAAGGCGTTGATTACGATCTGGAGAAACTCACCTACACCTGGAAGCAGACCAATCTGCAGGACAAGGCGTTCGTGGAGCTGTGCCAGAAGGGCGCCAGCAGCCCCGCCTACGAGCCCGGCCCCTATATGAAGAGCGAATACCAGGTGGAGGCGTTCATCAACTGGTACACTCAGCGCGTGCAGGAGCACTTGGCATGATTGAACTCCGCACCGACACGGCAGTCCAGGAACCACAGCGCATTCGCGGTCTTGAGATGCCGTGGAACAGGGTGATGGGCAGCACGGAAGGACCCGCCCGCGCCGCCCACGCATTGGGCCCCTGGCATCCGCAGGAGTTCATGGCCGAATGCGTCGAGACCGTTCCCGAGGCGGGCGGCATGATGACCTTCGTATTCCGCCGCTGCGACGGTGCGCCGCTGGCGTTCCGTGCGGGCCAGTACGTGAACGTCGCCTTTCCCGTGAACGGCGAGGACCAGGATCCGGTGGACCGCAGCTACTCGCTGTCCAGTTCGCCCACCCAGCCGTGGACCTTCAACATCACAGTCAAACGTGATCCCACTGGGCTCGTCTCACCCTGGGTGCACGAGAACGTCAAGCCCGGCACCGTCCTCGAGATGCTCGGACCGGTCGGAGCGTTCCACCTGCCTGACGCCGACCGCCGGGCACGGTACCTCTTGCTGGCCGCTGGCGCAGGCATCACCCCCATCATGTCGATGGTGCGGACCATCCACTCCCTGCCCGGACAGGCCGATGTCGTGGTGCTCTACCACGGAGCGGAGGCCGGAGGCTATGCCTTCCACCAGGAACTGGCCTACATCGCCTCCGTCGACTCGCGAGTCAAGGTCTTCTACTCCCTTGGTGACCGCAGCAAACCCGAAGGGTGGGAATGGCTCAGCGGAAGGCTGACTGCGGCCATGCTCGACGAGGTTGCTCCCGATGCCAACGGCCGTCAGGTCTATGCCTGCGGCCCCGAGGGTTACCTGAACACCGCGACCGAGCTCCTGGAGAAGGTCGGCGTCGATGACACCTCCATCAACATGGAATTCTTCACCGGGGATCGCCAGACGATCCTTGAATACCAGACAGAGATCGCGCTTGCGTCGGACCTCGCGGAGGAAATCGCCGAGGAGATCGCCGATTCCGCCGAAGACTACTACGAAAGCCAGCCCACCGCGTTCGGGCTCTACGAGCCCGGCTATGACGCCGAGGGACCCCTGAAGGCCACGGGCCTGCCTCTGGAAGCCGTCGACCCGGACTCCCCCGCCCCCGACGGCAGGTCGGATCTGGGGCCGGCAGCCGTGACCCCCGACGCCTCGGGCTTTGACACCGTGGGAACGGGAAGCCTCACCCTGTCCTTCATGCGCACAGGCATCAATGTGCGCATCGATCCCGACGAACACATCCTCGGGGCAGCCCAGCGTGCGGGCGTCAGGATCGGCGCGAACTGCAAGGAAGGCATGTGCGGCTCCTGCAAGGTCGTCAAGCTTTCCGGGGAAGTCGAGATGAACCACCAGGGCGGGATCCGGAAACGCGAAATCGATGCAGGCAAGTTCCTGCCCTGCTGCTCTACAGCGCAGAGCGACCTGGTGATCGACGCCTAGCCGCTTCTAGGTGCTCCAGGCCGGACAGCATTAAGGATGCTTTCACGGCAACAGTACAAGTGCGAGAACGCCACGCAAGGCGTTCGTCCCCCAAGCACATCATTCCTTCCCAAATGAACTCACCACCGGCTCGAACACGTGCGATCAAGATGGAGACCACCAAACCCCTGAACACCTTTGTTGTCACATACAGCATGCTGCGACCAGCATCACCGACCATGTGGTCTTCGACGAAGAAACCAACCGGCGGATTGAAATCCCTATGCCCCGGGCTGGCAACCCTGTCGAGTGCCAGCCACCCCTCTGTGGCCTAGCCTGGACTTTCCTCGGATGCCATAAGGCCGGTGGTTCTGGCTTCGGGCACTCTTCAAGCGGGGCCTCCCCAAACGTTCTCGTCGGTGGTCCCGAAAGGGACGAACTCATCTGGAAACGGTTCCAAGATGAACGGATCACGCATCCGGATGTCCTCAAGGCAATGTCGCACTACGGTCATCTGTGTTCCTTTCGTCGGCTTGCCGCCCCACCGCCTACCGGTGCCCGGCCAGTCCGTGCGCCGACACCAGTCTTGACGTCCCCAGTAGCGGTTTGGGCATCAGTTTCGGCCAATGAAAATAAAGAACCTGGATAATGAGGCTGCCGCTGCCCACAACCAGGGACAATTCTCATAAGTAATCCAGCGCTACTACTGACAGGGCGCTACCCCAACGGCTCCCCATTCCCAGCCGTGGAGAACCCGAATTCACCACAACTGTGGACCGCTCAGGTCACCTAGAGGGCAGAAAGTAAAGGCTGGGCCAGGCTGACGGAAGGTCGATTATCGGCGCTCCAGTTTTGCGTCCAGATGGGTCTGACGACTTCCCTTGAAGCGTTGCCTCGGTATATAGAAAAGAGCACGCTGCCAGCTCGGGACTAAATCTGCGCATGTTCCTTCTTAGGAAGCAGTCAAAAGGGAACGAAGACGTCGACAGATAAGCTGGTCACGATTCTTGGGGGGAAGAATGTCGCGTGTCTTTAGGCTTACCGCCGCAGGCGTTCTGTTGCTGACCCTGGCATCGTGCGCCAGGCCGTCCATCGAGGAGATCGGGCGCAACGCCATCGGGGAAAACGCCGCCGAGGGCAAAGAGTGGTTCACCAAGTTCACCGCGTCCACCGATACGACGGACAGGGAGCTGGTGGATTCGAAGCTGAACGGACAGCTGTTCGGTCACTACGCCCATGGCTGGGACCGGGACGGGGACTTCCACACCGAGCACTACTACCGGGAGCACATCACGACCAGCGGCGGGTGGTGGGCCCAGCAAAGGACCGTCAGCGCATGCGTCCGGTTCGAGATGGAGTCGGGGTCGGTGATTGCAACATCGGTGGCTTGCCCGGCCGGGCCCCCGTACTCCGACTACACCGATGAGTGGGTGGTCGTGGCGTGAGCCGGGGGCAAGACGTTGAACTCACAGTCATGCGAACCGCAAGAGAAGGAGAGCTGTGATTCATCCCGGGCGCCAGGTACGAACTGGAAAGACAAAGTGGGGCTGGTGGGTTGTCGGCGGAATCGGCACCCTGATCTTCGCCGCCCTCGTGGCATGGTTCGTCACCGCCAGCGTCAACGAGTCCGCCAAGATCGACAAGATGACCGCCATCGCCGACGGCATACCGGCGGCGGACTGGAAGGCCACCAGGGCCATTGATCCACATCGCGACATTGGCTGCATCCCTTTCGACCAGCCCTGCTACAGCCTGTTCAGGAACTGGGAAGCGCCGGAACCCGTGGACTTGGACGAGCTCGTGGAATCTACCGGCTATGACGTGAAATCGTCATACATAGAGGGCTGCGTGGACGGGGATGTCGACGCGTACAGGGACGGATGGCAGGACAGGGTCCGGTTTCAGCTCTGCGTCGATGGCAACGAGATCGACCTCAGCATGACCGCCAGATAGGGGCGGAGCTACCCGTGAAATATGTCAACTACCTCAACATGACCAAGGCCCAGTCCGAGGCCGCCTTCCGGGAATACATGGACGGGCGCGGGCCGGCGCTGGCGCAGCTGCGAAAGGCTCTGGCGGCCGACGGCCAGGACAGTGCCGTCCTCCTGGACGGCACGATCGAGAGCCTGGTTCCCCTGTGGAGGTGGATCCTGGCCCACCTCACCCGCGCAGGCGATCCCGGAGCCACAGACACCACCAGCGTGCCGCGGGAACAGTGGCCCTCCTGGGCACGGTACGGCTATGAGACCGTAGGCGAGCTCTCGCTGGAGTCGGTGTTCCTGCTGGACGGGCTGGTGTCCTATCTGGGTGACGTCGTGCAGCAGTGCGCACCAGAGGCGCGGTGGGAGATCGCGCACCACCGCATCAAGCAGTACCACCTCAACAAGCACCCTGTCCTGGTCAGCGGCAAGGGGGAGGACCATAACTTTCTCCCGCGCGTGACGACGGTCCACGCCCACGGCAGCCTCACCGGTTTTCGCGAGTCCCCGGATGACACGATGGCCGAGTACGCGCGCGGGCTCATCGAGAAGCTGAACCGTGGCGACCAGCCGGCCGAGGACGATGAGGAGATGGCCGAGGAGGAACCGCTCGTCGAGGTCGAAGACCTGGGCGATGACGAGCTGCGCGGCCGGGAGCTTGAAGTGTCCTTGCGGGAGGACATCGTCTTTGAGCACAACCGGGTGGTGGGCCGCATGCTCAAGGCCCTGAAACAGGAAGACGGCATCACCAGGGTTATCCGCGAGGACCGGGAGGTGCTCCTTGTCGCCACACCGACCTGGAGTACCGATCAGCTTCAGGAGTGGGCGGCACGCTATCTTCAGGACAACATCCGCGACCTGCGGCCCGTCTAAATTAGCCAGGACGACAGAAGGAGCAGCCATGGGTGCGTGGGGATTCCAGGCGTTTGAGAACGACGATGCCTTGGACTGGCTGGAAGAGCTTGAAGCCGGCGGGGCGGAGGTCGTCCGCCAGAGTTTGAACGCGGTCGGTGACGGCTACATCGACGCGCCGGAGGGCAGCGTCGCCGTCGCGGCCGCCGAGATCACCGCAGCAGCGCAGGGAAGCCCGCACGGTGACCTGCCCGAGGATGTCGCAACGTGGGTGACCGCGCACGGGGCCGAGCTTGCCGAGCTGTGGGACGAGGCCGACGAGCCGGAGTGGAAGGAGTCCCTGGACAACCTTTGCCGTACGGCTCCGCGCGGCGCTGCGCTAATGGGTTCTTCAGTCTTTGCACGCCCCGCTTAGACTGCTCCAGTGAAGCGGAATAACCACTCGGGTTCCATGGGAAAGCCTCCTGGTGTGCAGCGTAACAACGATCCCAACCAGCGGCCCAGCAACGGAAGCCTCCGATTCTGGGCCGGATTCTGGGCTGTGTTCTGGACTCTCCTCTTTGGAGTGGGGGCTGCGGTTGGATATGTCTTCCTGACCAACCTGATCGTTGGGCGGCCATTCGGCATCCTGTCGGTCCTGTTCTTCGTGCTTGGATGCGGCCTCGGACTCGCCCTGTATCTCCGCGGTTACTCGAACCGCGCCCGTAAGAAGCGTGAGGAGTTTGTGAGGGCTGGCGGCGATCCCACGGGAATTACTCCCTGGATGTTCGGCGCGATGACAGGCCGTATCACCGAGGACGGCATATGGGAGTGGTACACCTATTCAGGCTCAAACGGAGAGTCAAGCGCTATATAGCCGGGCAATCCATGCTGAGGTTATGCCGCTGTGATGGTCAAGCCATTGGCAGGTGCGCGCTGGACCGACGACGGAGCTGGGGGCCGCTGGCGTGGGAGACGCCAGTCGGCAGTCCGCCGCCGGCCGGTTACAACTCTACGCCGCCCCATACTGGCGAGCATCTGGCGGTCTGCCCGGGTGTTCTGGACTGGGCCGCGCATCCGTTGAGCGCGTGCCAGCAACGGGAAACTTAGGGTGTGATGCCCCTCACAGCTCGGGCGGGAACCGGGTCAGCATGCTTGTCGTCACCGCCGCACCTCTGTCGCGAGCGTTTGAAGTCGTCAGTCGATGCGGGAACGGCGGGTAGGCGGCTGAAGAGTCTTTCCTGATGCCTTTCGAAGGCGTACCGCCTTGCGTTCCTTCAGGTACTGCAACCAGGCAACAATCGGGAGCAGCACCAGAATGATGGCCGGGAGGATCAGATCGGGCGCAGAAGCGGGTTCACTCGAGTACACCAGGCCAGCGAGGGCTTAGGAATCCATACACAAACATCGTGACCGAGATGAGTGTGAGAAGGATGGCAAGGAAGAGTATCCCTCCAGCGGAGGTGTAGGGCTTGATACCGACGTACTTGGGCCCTTTGTACCCTCCGTATTCTTCGACTGTAAGCCCCTGCTTCTCAGCCTCGATCTCAATCTGTCGTGCGTAGTATCCCTTGTGGCCACGTGGAAGGTTTTCGGGTTGACCGCTCATTTCAGGGTTTCTCCTCGTGTGGTGGGGTACCTGGTTCTGCATCGTCCTCCTGCCGAGCCTATAACGGTGGCGTCGGGCGAAAACCTCAAGGGCCGCGTCGGCATCCTCCTGAAGGTGACAAGCAAGGAAGACTAGATCCATGACTCGATCTATCCGCCTGACTGTCCTTGCACTGATGCTCGTTGCCACCGTGTTCTCCCTGTCGGCCTGCGGCTACGAGGAGAAGAAAGCCACGATTGAGCGGGCCCTGGAAGAGAACGTGGAATCTATTCCCGGCGTCACTGAGGTCGACCCCGACGTCAACGCCAACACCTCGGGGACGTTCATCACGCTGAAAATCACTGCCGACAGCTACGATGAGGACGAGCTGAAGAGCGTCGCGAAGGAAGCTCTCACCACCATCCTGAAAGACCCCCGGATCGGAAACGCATCGTTCTCGATGGGCGTTTTCAGCCCAGACGATTCGATCAACATCGGTCCTTCCGACGTTGGGTGTATCGGCACGGGCACGACGGATAGCCTCCGGGGGTGCTTCGCATAACGGTCAACAACAGAGGGCCCGTCCTTATCAATTGGAGGGGCCCTCTGCTGCATATTGGATCAGACCGGCTTTGAAAAAGAGTTCCTCAATCCGGGATGGGACTGGTTCGAGGGGGAGGATCAGGCGCTGGGCCAGTCCATCTGCTTTGCTGTCGGTTCCGGCACGCCGCGCTCGTTACGCAGGCGCTTGGCCTTCGCGGCGGTTAGGGCCATTCGGGCGCTGTACACCACGCCGCCGGCAGATGCCGCCGTCAGGAAAAGGACATCCCAGAGCGGGTCCTGGCCCTGACCTGTCGGTGCGAGCACCAGCAGGATCGAGCCCACAGCAACGGCGGCGAAGACCACGGCCAGCACGATGAAGCCGGCAGCCGACCGCACCTGGGGTTGGGAGCTGGCCGTGACGATACCGATCTCGTCCCTGGCGTAGCTGTGGAGCCTGCCGTCCACGGTGCGGCTCAACACGCGCTTCTGTCCGCGCGCCAGCGCCTGCGCGTGCTCGCTGCGGACCTGGTCATCGGTGCTTGGCATCTCTCCCCCAAAATCTGGTCGGCAGCCTTCCCAAGCTGCCCGAATCAACTCTAGCGCCAGCGGCTTGAGGAGCCCGACGGAAGCCTCGCGGAGAGAATTGGGACGCCCAGCAATCAGTTTTAGGCCTGCAACGGCTCGTCACAGGCCTTCCAGGCCTTCCGGGCGCCAATGCTGGTCTCCTCGATGACCAGCAGCCTCTTGGGGTTTTCGTCCCACACGTTGCCCACGGAGTTGCACCAGGCCGGGTGGTAGACCTTTCCCGAGCTGACCACGTACACCTGGCCGGGACCAACCTTGGGAGACCCATCACTGCGTCGGGAAGCCGGCTCGACGGCGCGCAGCTCCCCCAGCTCTTTGGATTCCAGCTTGGCTTTGGCTGCTGCCTGCCAGGCGCGGCGCGGACGGGGCGTCATGCTGGAGCCTCGACCTCAGTGTGGGTGGCGAGGTCGATCAGCGAGCCGTCCGTATCCGTAACGGTGACGATGCCCTGCTTGGTCGCTGCCTTTGAACACTTCTTGCAGCCACTCAGCAGGAACCACACGCGGGCCACAGAGCCTGTCTACTGGCCGCACAAGGTCATGGCCATTGCGGAATCCAGGGCAAGATGTGTCGAGGTGTCGCCGGCCGTGTTGACCACCATGACGTCCTGGGTGCGCTTCCAGTCCGGGCCGTACGCCTCGTTGGCAAGGATGTTAGGCACGCTGTTGCGGATGGTGACCTGTTCGGGTTCAGACATGGGGTCATCCCATGCGGGTATAGCAGCTTCCCTGGAGAGGACCGCCCCCACGCCAGTCTCACCCTCTCCTCTCGCGGGACTTGGCCAAGAGATTGCGCAGCTACCTAGTTAGTGACACTATCTATCTGTGAGTGAAATCGACTTTGACCAGGAGCTGACCCGCGCAGCGCTCCCGCAGGCAGTGCTCGCGGTCCTCAGCCACGGTGAGCGTCATGGCTACGCCATCGCTGAAACTCTTCGGCAGCACGGCTTCACGCGAATCAAAGGCGGGACGCTCTACCCGCTCCTGAAGCGACTGGAGGACCAGGGTCTCGTGGAGCACACGTGGCAGCACGACCAGGCAGGCCCGGGCCGCAAGCAGTTCAGACTCACGGAGCAGGGCCGCCAGGAACTGGAGCGCTCAGCGACAGCCTGGCGGGCGATGAGCCAGGCACTCACGGACATCCAGACAACGCGATAGGAACGACCATGAGCTACGAGCGAAGACTGACTTTCAACCTCAGAGTGCGCGGGCTCTCTGAGTCAGAAATAGCGGAAGTCCTCGATGATGTCCGGGCCCACGAGGCAGCCACGGGGACTCCTGCGGAAGCCGAATTCGGCACAGCCGAGGAGTACGCGAAGCAGTTCCCCAAGAAGAAGAGGCGGACACTGGGAAGGACCATCACAAGCATCGGGACAGCCTTGGCGATTGCATATCTTCTCCTCGCGGTCCTTCTGATGCTTCTGTTTAAAATCGACATTCGCGACTTCGTGGGGCCGATCACGCTCCAGCCAGCCGCCATGGTGATCCTGACCAGCATCGTGGCCGGATTCCTGACTGACTACTTCCGTCCCGTGCAGCGCTCCGGCGCTGCAAGCTCAGAAGTCCGCTAGGTTTGGCTAAGCCCTCCCCCTGGGCCCGCCAACGTCATGGCGGAGCTGCTTCAGTTGGCTGTCGTTTCAGTGGTGTGCCGCACAAATGTCTGAACCCGCCGGCATGACCGTTCCCTGCCCGAAGGCGCGGCCTTCCCCGCTTCTTCCGGCCCAAACAACACCGCCTCCAGGGCAGGGCATCGCCTCGAACGCCATGCCTCACGCTGGGGCCGCAGGTGGCGTCCGTCATCCTCGACCACTTTCCAGCCCGCCGCTGGCAGTGCTGCCCGATAGTGCTGCAACACGTCAGCGTCTCCTGAGAGAACAAACCAGCGGGTACAACCGCCGACAACACTTATGCCGCCACCCCTGAAATGGCCGATGTGACTGACGGAATCGAACGCCTGCTGGGGATAACCTGAAATAGCCCAGCCGCGGACGGATCAGACTCGCCACTAGTTACGGCCGTCCGACAAGTCAGCCATGCCGCTGCTGCACAGGACGTGTTAGCGCTCACTTTGCTTTTACTTTGGCTCCCGTTCATTTGATTTGGACAAAGTCGACAGTGGTCTCGCCCCCGACGGGCGGTAATTCAATCACTCCACAAGAGGTTCAAATTCGTGTATCCGTCCCCTTCTCTCCGAACAAACCGATTGCCAAGGCCCCTAGGTATAACCGCAGCTGTTCTGGCTTTGCTGGCCACCTGCACCATGGTTAGCCCTGCCGCCACCGCCGCTCCAGTCCCTGCTATGCAGCCCGACCCGTCGCTGATCACTGCGCCGCTGCAGATCACCGAAGTCACGCCCGATACGTCCAACGTGGGCACCGCCGATGGCTTCGAGTTCATCGAGGTGTACAACGCTTCTTCCGACCCGGTCGATTTCAGCGATTACACCCTCCGCTACCTCTACCCCCGCGCGGATCTGACTAACTCCAACGTGGTGGACTGGCCGTCCGTGCCTCGTGACGTTTCCATCGCACCGGGCGGCACCTTGGTCTTCTGGATCAAGAATGGCCAGAACGATTCATTGACCGGCGCTGACTTCAACGCCAAGTTCGGTTCCTCGCTGGTCATGGGTGAGAACCTGGTTGAGGTTTTTACCGGGGGCATGGCCAACGGATCGCCACGCGGGCTGGAGATCGCTACGAACACCGGCTTCGGCCTGAACCGCGCCTATTACAACCTTGACGGTGCCGACAACACCTCGGCCAATCAGGGCATCCAATTCGCGGTCAACCCTGAGGACCTCTCCCGGCAGACCCTGACCGGCATAGCTGCAGCTTCACCCGGAAGCGTCACGCCGAATCAGGTTCCGGCAGGACTCATGGTGCTTCCCGTCGACTCGGTGGAACCGTCGGTGACGGACTCAACTGCACCAAGCATCAACCCCGCGGCAGACTTCTCATTCGAAGCGACTGCCACAGACGACCAGCAGGTTCGCACGGTCACCTGAACCTGCGCAGCGACCTTGCGCCCGAATTTCAGACCCACTACCTGAAGGCCGGACAGGACGACCGATACGAACACGTCCTCGACGTGTTCGACCCGGCAGACAAGCTCTGGTACGAGTACTACTTCACCGTCTCGGACGGAACCAACACGGTCAAAACAGAAATTCGGCGCGTTAACGTCGAAGGTGCCGACAGTGCACCGGCAGAATCGAGCTGGGCCGCCTCCGCCTACCGGGGTGGCGTCGAAGTCGTCAAGGCTGCCGAGGCTGACCAGCAGATTCTCGACGGAACCGCGTTTCATGACAGGAACAGGAACTCGACCCAGGATTCCGGTGAGCCGGGCCTGCCCGGGGTGACGGTCTCCAACGGCCGTGAAGTCGTTACCACCGACGGGCAGGGCCGTTATAAGCTGCCGGCATTCGATAATATGACCGTTTTCGTTACGCAGCCGCGTGGCTACCAGGTGCCGGTGGACGAGGACAACGTCGCACAGTTCTTCTACAACCACCTGCCCGCAGGCTCCCCTGCTCTGAAATACGGCGGCATCGCGCCGACCGGAGCACTGCCTGACAAGGTGAACTTCCCCTTAGCCAAGAGTGGTCTCACCCAGTCTCCGGAACAGCACTGCGTACTCGGCGCCGACGTTCAAACATATGACCAGGAAGAAGTCAGATTCGCGCGTAACGGTGTCTTCGCCGACCTCGCCGGCCGCACCGACTACGCGGGTTGCGGCGCCCTGTTCCTCGGCGACATCGTGGGCAATGACCTATCCCTCTACTCGCAGACCCGCAATCTGACTTCCATGCTCAACGGCCCGGCCCGCTTCCTGCCCGGCAACCACGACCTCGACTTCGACGCTCTTGACGGTGAGCACGAGTTCGACACCTTCCGCGCCCAGTTCGGCCCGGCGTACTACTCCTACGACACCGGCAAAGCCCACGTCGTCGCACTGAGCAACATCGTGTATCCCGGCCCGTCGGGCAACAAGTACGGCTCTGGCCTCAATGATCGGCAGCTGGAGTGGCTCCGCGCGGACATCGCGGCTGTGCCCGAGGATCGGGTCATCGTCCTGGGCGCCCACAGCCCCCTGCTCGAGTTCTTCTACAGCGACACTCACTCCACCGAGCCGCTGAAGGAGATTTACGAGATCCTCGAAGGCCGCGAGGTGATCTCCCTGGCCGGGCACACCCATATGTCGGAGAACCTGCGCGAGGGCGATCTGATGGCTGGCTGGACGGACACACTCGGCCAGGATGGCCTGCCGTTCACCCACCTGACGGTCCCGGCAGTATCTAGCCAGTGGTACGAGGGACGCATCGTTAAGGAGGGTTACCCCACCTCAGTGCAGCGTGACGGGACCCCTCCCGGCGTGCTGACCTTGGATATCAAGAACACGGAAATCCGCGAGCGTTTCACAGCCACCGGTGACGACGGTTCCGACCAGATGGCCCTGGGCATCAACTCCCCTACCCACCGGACCTGGTACGACACGTACAAGGACCGGCGCGGCTCGGCTCCGGCACCGCAGAACCCGAACGCCGTGACCCAGAGCGAACTCGGTGAGACCTGGCTGACCCCCAACTTTTGGACGGGTGCCACCGGCTCCGCCGTGCAGGTGTCCATCGACGGCGGCGAGACCGTCGAGGCTACGCGCACCCAGTCGGTGACCGCCGACGACGTGCCTCTGATTGGTGCGGAGTACACCGATCCGACCGCCGCCATCGAGCAACTGGTGCACGGCGGTGGTCTTCACGACCGCACCTCCCACCTGTGGCACCTGAAGCTGCCGGCCGACCTCGCCGTCGGCCAGCACACCGCCACCGTCACCGCCACCGACGTCCACGGCCAGGAATTCACCGAGACGATTACCTTCGCGGTCGGCAAGTAACCTCTATTCCTGACACCAGCCGCACGCGCGGCAGCGCATAGAGGGTGCCGGACGCCCCCAAATGCCCAGGATGCCTGTCAGCAAAAATGCTCACGACATCCTGGGCTAAAGGCACGTCCCTGCACTCTGCTTTAGGGCTTACCAGCGAGGGACGCGCATTTGTTGCTGGACCGGGAGCGCGCTCGGACACCCCCGCACGGGAAATTGGGGCTAGTGTTTGGCGTCGCACAGGCCCAAAGTATGTCTACCCGTTCCTCGCGAGTGCGATAAAGCAGGAGGGGAGGGGCGGTGCCCGCCGGCGGACCTTGACCTCGCGGCAAACGCGGCTTGAAGGCCACCCTCGAACAGCATCGTGAACGTCATCCTGGCCACGATACTGAGGGTCAATCTGGTTCCCGCCCTGGGGTTCTAACCATCTGCGGTTCTGCGCAGGCCGGGCTCCGCAGCCGAACCTCGGGTGCTGCAGACAGGAGGGGCAGCCCAGAAGCATTACCCCAGGATGGGACAGCGCCCATCCTGCCGGTACAGGCCATGACCGACAACCTATCCCAGGCCGTCCTCGCCCCTTCCTCATGACCGCCAGGTACGGCATTCTTGTCTCGTGCCGCGTGTCACTTGCACCCTTATGATTGCCTCCGGCAAGCTGATAAGAGCGCGCTGATGCACTGATTGGGTGCCTGTCAACGCAACGGATGGTCCGTAGGCCGGGGGGCCGGACCTCTTAGGGGCGGTATTGCCGAACGGCGACCGCCTAAGACTGGGAGGGGAACGTCATGGCCGGCATGTTCGAATTATTCCTGGACGCACCGTCGCGCTTCAGGGTCCGCCCGAAGGACCGAGACGGGAGGGTTCTGGCAGTATCCCGTTCTTTCGATGACAAGCGGGCGGGTGTCGCCGGGATCTCAGCGTTGCGTGAATGCACGGGACTGGGGCACATCACCGACCTCTGCCCCGGCGCTCGGCCCGGTCCGCCCGTCACGTCGGCCGTAGCGGGATGCTTCCAGCGGGGAGGCCCTGATGTCATCCGTTGAGCTTCAGTCCTTTGCTTCTGCCTTCCAGCTCGGGCTCGGCCACCTTGGGGTCGTCCTGGTACAGGGAACAGCCGTGACCCTCGTGGTTCCCTCCCGCGTCAACGAGGACCGCATATTCACATTCAGTGATTCCCTCGAGGAGATCCGCGCGCTCATCGAAGTCGATGTCGCCCTGTGGCATACGAAGTGGCCCCAAATGTCCAGGGAAGAAGCCGCAATAGCGCTCCTGGCAAAGCAGGTGGAACAAGCCATCGGAAAGACCGCCGAGACGGAGGGAAGGCTCCGGATCACTCCCACCACCGTCAGGGTCGAGTATTGAGACCCATGTAGACGCCCGCCGCATGAAGAGGCATTTCCTCACTTTCGATCCGAAAATTCCTCAACTGCCTCGCGGCCTAGAAAGGGTTCACCCGGTATCAAGGACCTGTTGCCTTTTGGTCTGGGGCTGGCGGTCTGGTCGCTGACGCGGTAACTGAGAGGTCGTCTTAACCCCCGGCGCGGCGGCCGTCAGGCTTCGTGGGCAGGAGCGGCATGCACAGGCTAGCCGGGGTGTTGGCCCTGTTTCCTGTCCGGTCCCTCGTCCCTGCGTCGCAGTACGCGGCGGATTAGATCACCGGCAGCCCACAGCGCTGCCAAAGGCGAAAGGACCACGGCGGCGTAGACAACGTACAGCCAGCTCACTGTGTCCAGAATTGGCCGCCTTCTACTCAGCAGCGACAAACCGCCCAGCATCCCCGCTGTCCAGAAGAGAACAACCCCGGCGAGTACGGCTGCCGCCGGAAAGAACTCGTTTCGCACGATTCCCATCAGGGATTTCACTCCATGCACCTTCTTCCCGGGCCGGAAGGGACTACTTTGAGTATGCGGTGCCCGGCCTTGTCGGGGTCAGAGGCAGCAACCGGCACGTCTTTCCGGCCCGCCCACACGGACCTTGTCGCCGCTGGGTGCCCAGGACAAGGAAAACGCAGGCCCAGGATAAGCGATTGGCCGGGATCGGCCCGGTGCAGACCCGGAAGGTGGCGATAAAATCGGTCTTAGGCCGGGATGGAAACGCAATCGGTCCGGCCTCTGATCCTCACCCCGCCCCTGATGGCGATTACCGACCCATCCGGTGGCAATCTGGCAGCACCGCTGGCGTTTCTGTCCGACCACTCCTCGCGGTGGACTTTCCGTGCCCTTTGGTGTGCCCACAACTGCATCTTTCCAAGTGAGCCGTGCCGGCCGCGCCCTTCCGGAAGAGGGGCTCCGATCTCATCCATGCGGACGGCATGTGCACCGGGGGCTGCGCCCCATTAGGAGCCAGCACGCGGGTAATGCGGTTGTCCTGCGGGTGAGCGTCCGGTCCCGAGGACCGAAGTCAAAGTCGACGGTTCCGCACACCTTGGTGCGGCCTGGCTTTGCCGCGCCCAAAAGCCAGTGCCTGGCGGGCGGCAGCCACCACCAGTGAGAAGAAAAACCATGCATAACGCCCAACGGCGCACCCGCGCCACTCTGACCGCGGGAGCAATCTCTGCGGCCCTGCTTTCCACCCTTTTCAGCGGCCCAGCCGCGCAGCCAGCCACCCCATCCCAAATCCCGGCACCGACCCAAGTCCAGGCTCCGCTAAGGGCCCCGACATCCGGCGTGTACGTTGTCAGAAGAGGTGACACCCTCAGCGGAATCGCCGCCCGCCACGGCGTCAGCTTGAGGACCATCCTCGCCATCAACCGAATGAACATGCGCACAATCATCTATCCGGGCCAGAGGATCCGGATCCGTATCGGCACCGCGGCTCGCTCCTCAGTTCACATCGTGAGACGCGGAGACACCCTCAGCGGAATCGCGGCGCGCTATGGGATCAGCCTCAGGACAATCCTTGCCGTCAACCGGATGAACATGCGCACCGTCATCTATCCGGGCCAGCGGATCATCATCAGCCGATCGGGCCGGGCATGGGCCCCGGCAACCAATCCGAGTGTTGCGCAGCTGAAGTCCATGGTTGCAAACACGGCCCGCCGGATGGGTGTCAGGCCGTCCCTGGCCCTGGCCATCGCCCTGCAGGAATCCAGCTTCCGGCAGAACGTCACCTCCTGGGCAGGGGCAATAGGCACCATGCAGGTCATGCCAGGCTCGGGTGTCTGGGCGTCCCAGCTCGTCGGCCGGCCCCTGAACCTGCGCAACGCCCAGGACAACATCACCGCCGGGGTCGCCATCATCCGGGTATTGATATGGACCAGCCCGAACCTGCGGATCGCAATCGCTTCCTACTACCAAGGACAGCGCTCCGTCATGACCCGCGGGATGTACCGGGACACCCGCGCCTACGTCGCCTCCGTGCTAAACCACGAGAGGAGATTCCGCTAATCGGATAACCGCAACCCGGACACCCGCCGGCAACGTCCAGGCGGTCGCTGCAAACACCGCCGGCGCCCACGTGATCATCACAAAAATCACCGACGGCCGGCCGGTGTTCGCAGAGTGTCGCGCGGGTTATGACGCCACTCGAAACCTCAAGGGCAAGGGGCCCTCCGGTACCCGCTCCTGCGCCAAGCCATGCTGGAGTTTAGACCTCCCCTGCCGGCCCGCCAGTTATCCCCGTTCAGCAGTAGCCGAGGGAGTAGATGCCCATCCCGTACCAGATGCAGGCTTGAGGGGCCTTCCAACATCTGGAAAGGCTCCTCATGCCTGAACACATTTGCACCAACGCCGGTGTAGCTGTGATGGAGCGGTGAACCTTCTCCGCGCTTTGCCCCTGCCTGTCTAAAGATGCCGTAGCGGCCGGCTCTGAAATTGCGGACTCGGGAAGCGGGCCGGTGAGCTAGCGTTCGCTGGAGTGCCGGTTATAGATGACGCGGCAGTCGTTTCCACCTCCGTAGTACTTGCAGTAGTAAAGCGCCCACTGGCCTGCGTTGGTTGCCGTGGTGGACGCGTACGAACCCCAAGGGCCGTACGGCTTCGAAACTGCTACGGCAAGGTACGCGTTGCGGGCATAACCGGCGGAAATGCAGGTGTAGTTGCCCTCGGAGTGGTGGCGGTTGCATTGGTCCAGGGCGGTGTTGCGTGCGCTCTGCCAAGAGGACGACCAGGCTGACCATCCCTTGAAGTTCTTAGGGTAGAAAGCGAAGGAGACATAACGGTCCGCTGTGATGTTCTCGGCCTGGATGACGGGCTGGCTGGGTCCTGCCGTGGGGGAGGCCGCGGCCGTCAGACCGCTGCTGGTGAACAGAAAGGCCATGAGAAGGATCGCGATGGCCAGTGGACGACGACGTCCGGAACTTGTTTTCATGTTGACTCCTTGTTCCCCTGCGCCTAGTGGCGGGGATCTCGTGAAGGTGTGGGTAGGTGAAGGGGGCCAACGTCTAGTGGCCAAGGAACGGCCAACGTCGGCCGGGCCCTCCCATTCAGGGATCGGTAACTTTTTTGAGAACATTTCAATGCGACTGGACCTGACTACGGTCCAGAAGGGCATGACGGACGCTGCTCTGGTCTGCCGCCCGGCGTCTTCACGGCCGACGTTTCCCTCAGGGGTCCGCGGTCATGCCCGTCCACATGGGATGCGGTAGGAGGGTCACCGGTCCGTGCTTGCAGCTACGCAGCAGCCGGCTGCATCATTGCTGCCCGCAGTCGGGCATTTTCTTTTTCGAAACCACCTCTTGATGTGAAACCGGAGGAAAACTGACGTGCCGCTTTTATTTGCCGTCTTCCTCAAAACACGGCAAAACAAACCACGTCCTGGTGCATGTTCACAGGAGCGATGTTTTGAAGCGGCACCAGCGCCGCCAATGTGATTACAGGGAGTAGGATTCCCGTGTAATCTCGGTGTTGGCTTGCCATGAATGTGACCCTTGTGGCACAGGATGGAAAGCACGCTGAACCCGCTGATTCTGGGGGTTCTGATGCGTATCATGCACCCATTACGGCCCAGAAATCAAGGCCTATTTAGTAGGTTTCCGCGCGTTCAACGAGTCCTGCAACCCATTGTGTTTAGCCGCATTACAGCAGGTTCTCGTCCCTCGACATTTTGATGGCGCTGAAGCCGGGGGTGATGCAGTGCTGCGCTGTCAGCGAGTGAAGAGTTCAGTCAAGCGAGTCGGCTGCAGCCAGCCCGCTGTCGTCAGTCGAAGACGGATCGAATAGGACACTTTCCCTGCCCCCACTGCTTTACCGAATCACGCCTATCTGCGTCAACAACGGGAGTGGCAGTAGCCACAAGAAGGTCCCGCACGTGACTGGGAGCACTGGTGCCATCCAGCGGGGCGGCTCAGCCCGTGGGTCACGGCTGTCCCATTGACCATCCTCTTGCGGATCAACTCAATTGCTAGGGGACGCAGGTTCAGTCCGCACCTAAAAATGGGCGACGTGACGGTTCTTGCCGTTCCTATCCCAGCAGAAGACCTTCCGTCCTGCGTCAAAATTCGGGGGCTGCCTTGGGACCGAGGAGCGGTCGTGTCGCGCGTGGCATGGCACTTGGGCGGCTATTCATCCGGAGCGGCAGCGGATACGTAGACGGGCGCTAGAAGGTCAGGCGTCGTGCCTGTGCCTGCAGCTTGTCACACTGTTAGCTTCAAGCAATAACTCAAGTTGTCCATGCAACAGCTTTTTGGGTTCCAAGGGGGGAAAACATGCAAGTCAACGGTTCAGCACGAGTCAGCGTCACGGCTAAGCTCATTTTGAAAGAGCCGTTGAGCTCAATAGAGACTAAATATGTTGTAGCCGAATATCTTATTTCAACGAGCTAATCTGCGTCCATGTGTCATGGGAAAGAGGCCCACGACAGGTACGGGGAAACGCAGGGTGCAGCCCCGCTGAATGCAGCGCCCCTCTGTCGGTGCAGAGCATTCGTATCCAGTGCAAATGGCAGTGCGGTGGTGATCTTCACGAGCAACTCGAGCCCAAGAGTGTGCAGGGCGGGGTCCGGCCCTCCAGGAAGGGCCGAGCCAGCACCATCCAAGTCACTGACCAAGCCAGATCAAGGTCGCCTGGTCCAGCCAAGGCGTGGCCACTCCCCGGCCTCAGCTTGACGAAATCTCTATTATCGGCGTTCGGTTGGCGCTGTCATTAGACGCGAAAATCGCTCATCTGATTGCACGTCTGCGAGGTTGAGCAGGCCGATAACTCCGAAGGGTGGCCGGCTGGCTCGAGTCGAGGCTTCCCTCGGCCTGCGAAGACGTCAAGCTAGTTTGACGTGATGAATGGTGATGACATGTCGGTGGAAGCACTCAGCAGTGGCGACCGTCCACGAGTTGCTCAAAGTGTGGGAAGACTTCAACAGCGGCGACACCTGGCGCGAAGTCTCTGCCACCGGCAGCGACCAGGCGGGGGAGGCCGCAGCACAGTTCCTTGCAGGAATAAGGGAAGTCGCAGCGCTGGAGGCGCTGCGCGCGAACGTGAACGCCGTCGAGCTGCTCACGGCCCGGCGCTGGTACGTCATCAAGTCCGCCCGTGAGGCCGGCGCGACGTGGGCCCGGGTCGGCGAAGCGCTGGGATTACGAAACAAGCCGCCCATGACTTCTACCGCCGCAAGATCGAGGAGCAGGAGAAGCACCTGCCGACCTCCACGACGCGGCAGCGGCGCGCGCAGTGCTAGAAGACTAGCCAGGCCTCCCGTACAGCGTCGCCTGCCGGGAAATGACTCGTCCGGCCCACTCCCCCGCTTTACGGAATCACGGTTTTCGCCGTTACACACGCGCTCGGAGCAGAGGCGCCAGGCGTGCGATGCTCACTTTCACCCTTGACGTTTGGCGGTGGACCCCGTCCGCTGTCCGTTGGGGTTAAGAACACCACGCAATTGATTCGCGATCATCGCATGAGGCTGAGTCTTTCCCTCATGGCTCTAAATCCCATCGTAGGCTCATCCGGAGACGCGGATGATTTTCGTGCCATCTATTTGCCAGCATTCTCGCCTATTGAAGAGGGCCGTGGAAGCCACGCGCCATTTCAGAAAATGTGCAACCAGAAGGCCATGCCGCACCTAACGCACGGTGCCGGCGGCGGTTTGACAGGACCACCGCGGAAACCGTCGGCTGCCTCCGGCCAGAAGTACTTGCCCGCGTGGCCGCAACGCAAACGCCGCGGGGAAATCAACCCAGCTGCATTTGCGTGCTTAACAGCCCTGTCGTATGACGGTCACGTCTGAGTCTGTAATGCGCAGCATCGTGGAAGTCACGTTGTTTTCCCGGGAAGATTCCGTCAGAAGGTGATTGGGGTCGGCCTCAGCCTGGACACAGTAATTGCCCGGCAGTTCGAGACCTTCGAGCTCGATGTACTGGCCTTCAAGATACCAGTCGTATACATCCACCCACCCTTCGGAGATCCCTTGTCTGACCGTCAGGGCAGTGTCCTTCTCCTCGCTCCCGCAGTCGAAGTTTGTGTCGTCATAACGACGCGGCTTGCCTTGGAGGTTGGCGTCATCCCGCAAACAAAAACCTTCTTTGCGGGACCCTATCCAGTTAGAGCCGTTTTCATGCCGTAATTGGTATCGCTCAAAATCCTGAATATGAAAGTGGTCGTGGCCGTCGACGGTTTCGTAACGCATGATGGCTTTTGTCTTGACCGTTCGGGAACTGCCATTGGATTTGAGGATCTTTTGCGCAACACGCAGGTCGAGGTCCAAGACGCTAGTTCGGGATCCGGTCACGTCGAACGGACCATTGCCGCCGTTGAGTAGGTTTGTTGTGAACCGTAAAACTTTCCGATCCCCCTCATATGCGATGTGAAACCCCTCCAATGGCAACATCACGAAATCCGGGAGCAGGTCGCCGTTAGGCGAAGAGGACCCTTGTTGTGCGGAAGCTGAGTTCGGGGCAGTGGTACCGGGCGAACCTGTGGCTATATCCGGGCCGCTGGGGGCGGTGCACGAACAAATTGCTACCATGATTACGGCCGCGAGTAAGCTGGGCGAGTGCTTGGAATATGACATTCCTACCTCCAATTGAGAGCTATGGTTCGAACTCCCCAGCCAGATATCGACAGCTTACGCCGCCAGGTTGCGGAAACCCGGCAAACCCTATGACGCTGAACCAATCCCCACCCCCAACCGTTGCGTTGCCTATGATCTGCTGCACGTAGGCTCCGTGGCTTGGCCGTAGGCCAGCGGGTGTGGCCATCAACGGCACATGGATGTCGTCAAGGCTCACGTTTCTGCCCGAGAAGCCGTGGTTTGCCCGGGCCCTGCACCGGTCGGCCCGCTAGCCTTCGCCCTCGGGAACGCGGGCCGAGTTGTTTGACATCATTGTGAAGCATGTTCCCTGGGGCGGTGCTTTCCTAGCGACGGTCGGTGGCCCCGAAAAGCCCGGATCCTGGCCCGGTCACCGGGTCCAGATCCCAAAGCCGCGGCATGCCTGCACGACCAAAATCTGAGAGACCGTCCGGATGCTGGTGCCGCGCAGCGCCGTCCGTTCCGGCTTCGAACGTTCCTTATTCTTTTGCTTGGGCGGGCGACCCGTATATGACGGCGAGGTTGGTGAAGTCGATGGCGTCGGGAACGGGGTTTGTCTGGTCATTGGTGCTTGCGTTCATAACGGAGTCCCGGTTTGTGCGATGCACGAGTCCTAACGCGTGGCCCATCTCATGGACGACGGTGGCCAGGGCCCCGTTGTCGCTGGACCGGTCCAGCGGCCTGGTGTAAAGGGTCATGGTCCCACCGGACCGGTCGCTGCCTCTGTCCCTTCCGCGGAATTCCCCATCGGTTCCCCGGTCGTTTGCGGAGACCCTTTCTTGAACGGCGACGCAGTTTCCGCCGTCCTTGCACTCCTCAACGGCTAAAGCCTCGATGCATGGGCTGGCTGACCAGATGGACGTCGCATCCTGCACCAGTTTCTGGTATCGGACGGAAAGTCCTGTGGTTTCAAAGTAGACCGTCACTTCGACACCGTCGGCATGCGGCCAGGGCTTCTCCGGCGAGTCTTCGGGATCCGTATCCTGCTGTCCGCCGCCGCGCAGCAACGCGCACTCCTTGGGATGGGCTACGGCGCCAGGACCGCCAGGAACCTGCGACGCCGAGCACGCCGAAGCTACCAGGGCAAGAGTGAGCGCGAGAACGCTGAGGGTCTGGGTGTGTTTCATGACCGACTCCAATCACAAGAGGCAAGGGCTGACTGATTCACCCCTGACTACGAGCTATGGAACGATGCCCTCGCGTCGAGTGCGTTCCATTGCATTCATGCAGTAGCTCATTGCCGCAAAGATCAATTCTTCTTTCGGGAAGTCGAATCATTTTAGCCCATCGAACATGGCTTGGACAGGTTATGCGCTGGGTTCCATTTGTTTCCATTAGCAGCCGTTGCATTCATTCATTTCGGCCAAACCGAATACCGCCACACTTGAAGAGGTGCCAAGTATTGGTACCTCGCTAATGCAGGTAGCCCAGTGGTCGGTCACACGGAAAGGCAAGTACTGGCTACGCATATACCGACGTGCGTATTGTCGTCGCAGAGGTGGGTCAAACGAACTAAGCGCAGATCCGCAGTTTGGATTGGCGAGCTTTGCGCTATGCACGAATGAGTACGGGGACGCGCCGGTAGTGCCTTATTCATCGTAAGCAGGTGTCGAGACTCCCGATCCAGTGGCACTTTTCCGGGAAAGTCAGTTGTAACCGAAAGGGAACCCGTGGCCCGCGATGAAGCAGGAAGGAACCCGCGTAATGGATATCTTTGAAACTGAGGAGTCCGGGGTTCGTCGTTGCTGCCGTCCGAATTCTGTTTCTGATACTGCCGCCCGCAGCACGCCTTGCCGTGAGGACGGCCTGGAGTATTCGAATGTCAATCCCCGCGCCGGGACGCTGAATTTCGGACACCATAACCCGGAGGCGCGGCAACCTTTACCGTCTTCACGTCCCTTGCCAACGCCGGCATTGACCTCCGCATCGGCAAATCCGGGACCACCCTTGGGGCCATCACACCACCGGACGTCGTCAAAGTCTGCAGCATCGTCGATCCCCGCGGCCTCCTTGCTCCAGGAACAAGAGGAAGCATCGCTATTCGCAGAACAACGGCATCCGGCCCGGCCTCTCGCGCAGGCTCAGCAGCTGCTTGCTAATCACTTCGAAGGAAAGAACGGGCGCCATGAGAAGATGAGGATCCCAATCGACACGATTCGCCCTGCAGAGCTGCGCGGGGAACTGTCCATGGGCGCCGGCTCGGTCCCGGGAGCGGTTCTGACCTCGGCCGCTGCGGATCAGAGCGCCCGATGGCGCCCGGGGGAGCGGCTCCATCAACTGTTCGAGGATCGCTGCGACCGGCTCCGGAACCAGGGGCTCGGCCACCATCTGGCGGTGGATACGGTGGACACTGCCTGGAGCTACATGGAGCTGGATCGGCGGGCGAACCAGCTCGCCCGCCACCTGCTGACCTGCGGCGTCCGGCCGGGAGACCGGATTGCCCTGCTCTTCGATTAGCCCTCCTGCGCCTACGTCGCGATGCTGGCCGTAATGAAGATCCATGCAGCCTACGTGCCGCTGGACCCCGGGTTTCTCGCTGACCGCCTGCAGTACATCATTGAAGATGCCGACGTGACGGTGATCCTCTCGCTCTCTCCCTTGAAAGGACTTCTGCCGGAAGTGGCCGCCCTGACGGTGTGTCTTGATCCTTGCAGGCTGCTGACCTTCAGACCTGCTCTGCGCGCCACTACGACCTTGAGGGCGCCTTGGGCAGTTCACGGAGGTCATCAGCGGTGGCGACGCGGAGTTCCTCGAGCGGCTCAAAGCGGAAGGGGAGGACAGCCCGGCGGACGTATTCATGACTGTAGACGCCGGCAACCTGTGGAACGCCGCCCGCCAGGACGAGCTTGCAGCCATCAACTCCCCAGTGCTTAAAGAAGCGGTGCCCAAGGACCGCCGGGACCCTCAGGGCCGCTGGCAACCGAATGTAGGAATGCCCGGAGTTAGGGCATCGAAGAGTCAACTCCGGCTTCCACGAGCCTGAGCGTGAAGTACGCGAGGAACACGGCTGAACAAGGCAATCCGCCAAGCCGCATCACCGATGACCGGTGCCGCGGGCAGGCCCTTCTCGGCCCCACCAAGGCGGTGGTGGGAGGCACAGATGGGTCCTAATACCTCGAAGTGCTGGGGTTAAACTGTGAATTCGCTGGGTCTGGCCTTTAAATAAGCGTGGGTGCATCATTAACGTCCCAACCGAAGCCTTCAATGATGAACGGTGGCAGTCATGGATGAACACCAAAGGTGGAGACCCTCAATTATCTCGGTGATCGTATCCGCACTTGCTCTCGCCGCCCTGGTGGCCTTGGCCTGGTACACCACGACAGCCCTCGGCCCGATGCTGAATGAGTTCTGGAACAGATACTTTTAGGCCACCAACGCAGCCCGATATGGCCTGGCGGTGATCTCTCACCGTCCGGCCCGTGACGGCACGTTCTAAAGAGGCGGGAAAGGCCTCTTTATGGCCAGCCCAATCGCAAGTGTGCTGCCCGTCAGAAAGCCACATTCCAGCGGTGGGGGCGAGCCTGTACCAGCGATGGAAAGCAGACGGGTTCCTATCCAGCCGCTAACTCCGATCTCGAGATCAGTCAGCGCGGGGCGGGGAGCCATTCCCGGACGACGCCGCCATAGTTGCCTGGTCCGGGTTTCTCAAGAATTCTGCTCCGGACACCCAGGACTCCTGTCCATGCTTTGTGAACCAGGTCGTAGTTGTCGACGCTCTTGTCCGCTTCTCCCGGCTCCCGGTAGCTCATCCACTGGTCTCCGCCAGCGTGAAACAGATTGATCAGGTAGCGGGTTCCGTCCCGTACCTGCAGGTCGTTTTCCTCGGTGCAACCGTACTGACGCAACGTGTCCACGAACTCCGCCACGAGGTCCAGCTCACCCATTTCCAGGACCGCATAAAAGTTTTCGCGGTGGAAATTGTAAAGCACCGGCGAGTCCTCCACGTAGATCGGAAAGCGGTGATTTCCGGTGGGAAGATACGCGATGTGCGTTGCCAGGTAGGCTGTTTCAATAAAGGCGGAATTCTCGCCCCTGTCCGGGTATTCGCGCGCTCCGGGCAGCCGGTACGTGGTGAGGAAGCGCCACAGGGACTCGGGGAACTGCCGTACTTCGTCCGCCACGTCGAGGCCGGGCACGGTCTGGGCTTCCGTAAATAGCAGGCTCCAAATCACCATGTCGAAGACCACATCATCGGTGGTGGCCTTGGTCCCGGCCAAAATGGGCTGGTAATCAATCTTCATCACGGCTCTGACCGAGCCGCACGCCCTGTAGGACGCATTGGCCAGCGCCAACATCTTGCCGATCCGTTCGTCATTTGACTCGTAGTTGTTGTGCGCATAGATAGCGAGCGGCATGACTTGCGCGTATTCGTCGCACCTGGTGGTCCGGGCATCACGCCCCAGGTAGGGCCTAATCAGCACGGACAGGTTCTTACGCGCGCCGTCACGAGCGGCGGTATCCAGAGAGGACGAGTTCGCCCCGGAGTACGTCACTTCAATGAGAGAAGCGACCGAATCCTCCCATATATCCTCAACAGCCCCCGGACGTTGGGCGTAGAGGCGGACCATTTCGTCAACGCCGGTCCGGATCGCGAATCTAGCCTCTTCGGCTTCGCTCGCCGACCATGCCGTAGCGGGCAGGCGCTTTTGCGCCGCTCCAGTCGGACGCCAACCTTCAGGCATCTCGTCTGCACGGATGATGCACGGCGGTACTGCGGCAGGAGGCGAGGAGCAGGATGTAGCCAGCACCAGCAAGATTGCTAGGCACATTCTCTTCATGACAGCGCCTCCCCTTTATACAAGGATGCTTTGACAGCAGGACGTCGCTGGAAAGTATAGGACTCGAAGCCCAATCTCCCCCAGTATGTAGCGGGAGTAGCCGTGCTTGGCCGCTGCCGGGGTCCGGCTAGAGCACACCCCAACCTGACGCCCCAGGCCTTGTGCCCCTTGACGTTCGTCTAGGAAGGCGCCAGCCCGACGGGCTGGTTCTGGACCGGGGTCTTCACGGACAAGGCGTCCGGAGGGATACTAACACACCGCAACTGACCGAATTGCTTCGGTTCGCCCACGACGGCGATACCGTCGTGGTGCACAGCATGGACCGGCTCGCGCGGAACCTCGATGACCTGCGCGCCCTCGTCCCAGGCTTCACCCGCAAGGGCGTGCGGGTGGAGTTCGTCAAGGAGCACCTGCTCTTTACTGGCGAGGACTCCCCTATGGCGAACCTCATGCTGTCGGTCATGGGGGCTTTCGCTGAGTTCGAACGGGCCCTCATTAGGGAGCGGCAGCGCGAAGGCATCGCCCTGGCCAAGCAGCGCGGCGCCTACAAAGGGCGGAAGAAGACTCTCACGCCGGAACGGGCAGCCGAGTTGACGCAGCGGGCTGCCGGCGGCGTTCCGAAATCCGTCCTGGCCCGCGATTACGGCATCAGCCGGGAAACGGTGTACCAGTACCTGCGGCTAGCCACCCGTCCGTAGAAGCCATCCCTAACGGCCGGGGATCACAATCACTTGGGACAAGCAGGTTGACGGAATCATGAGCCTCCGGGCTACTCTTCGCCGCTGTCAGGTTCGGCCCATTCGAGGGCCGCAACGAGGTGTCCCTCGGTGGGCAGGGCCTGCTGTTCCGCCGCAGGCAGCTTGTCGTACGTGTAGGCGGCGACCGCCACGGGTGAGGTTGACCGACCCAGACTGTAGCGGACACTGCGGTCGTTCTTGGTCCCGCAGATCAGGATGCCGACCGTTTCGTTGTGGTACTCCCGCCGGCGCACGTCATCGACCAGGGCAACATAGAAGTTGAGCTTCCCGGCGTATTCGGGCTTGAATTTGCCCGTCTTTAGTTCGATGACCACGTACCGGAGTTGTTCGATGTGGAAGAACAGCAGGTCGACGTAGTAGTCATCACCATCGACGTCGAAGGGTACCTGGCGGCCCACGAAGGAAAAACCGGGGCCCAGCTCCCGGAGCGTTTCGGCGATGCGGCTCGTCAGCGCGTTCTCCAGGTCGCGTTCGGCGACCTCACCGGACAGGCCGAGGAACTCGAAGTTGTAGGGGTCCTTCGCCATTTGCTGGGCAAGTTCAGACTCCGGTGCTGCGAGCTGGCGGGTGAAAATGGATGGCGCCGTTCCGGTGCGTTCCATCGAATGATTCATCATCATGTTCAGCAGCACGTTCCGGGACCAGCCGTGCTGGACGGCCGCGGCCGCATGCCAGTCCCGTTCCTCGCCGGTGGCGGCCTTGTCCAGAATCGTGCGAATGTGGCCCCACGGCAAATGTGCCACAAGCTGTGGCACATTTTCGGTCGCCCCCCAGGCCCGAACCATTGCGGTCATGTACTGCAGATTCCGGTACGACACACCCTTCATATCGGGGAAGGACACGGCAAGATCGGCGGCAAGCCTCCTGATGACTCCTGTTCCACAGCCCTGGCTCGCCTGACGGGCGATAATGTCCTTGCCCAAGGACCAGTACAACTCGATAACCAAGGTGTTGACGGTCCGCTGCGCCTGGACTCGCGCGCCGGCGATCCGGGTCTTCAGTGTTTCCAGCAGTTCCGAAGTCCGCCGGCAGTTCGATTTCTGAAGACACCAATGCCCAACCCTATCTACCGACGAATGTGCCACAGGCTGTGGCACATTCGTGTCCATCCAATATCGACCGCGCCATCAAGGTTGACGAAAGGTTCATTATCAGCATTCCAAGAGAGCTCTCATCTAACGCAAGTAGCGTGCATCTGTTCCCGATTCCTGCGGTCGCCCTCGTGGCCACACCTAGGCCGTCCCGGGGTGCACGGCCCCGATTTGGGAAAGTAAGGCTACTGTCTATATGTTTGGTTTAGCGCTTTCGCGGTGCACCCAATACGCGGAAGTCGGACCACCGAGAAGAACCCGTGCAACTGACTCGTGCCGCGGGGTTCTTCTCTGCCATCGGCCACTCGCACCTCGGACGTGCTGTACGGGCTACCCTCGCGATACGGGACTCTTTGGTCGTCAGCGGTGGTTTGTTGACTCGGCATTATTCTTGGAGATCATTGACGTGCTGCACGGGCCCCGCGGCACCGACTCTTGGTAACGAGGCGCCGGCAGGAGCTACAGGATTACCATGACCGTGTGCGATGACGGCCGTCGTTGAGCCGCCGCAGCGGTCATGATCCGCAAGTCCTAGGTACGGGGTGTAGAGGCAGGTCCGAAAAAGCGGAGCTCAGACCCTACCGAGGTGGCGGAGCGGGCTTTTTTCTAGGATGAAGTCGCGGTCCTCCTGTGACAGCGGCACGCCGCCGTGCCGGTCGCGGTCCACCGGTCCGCCGATCTCCCTGCAAATGATGGCGGCCATCGTGCGCGGCAGGATCGCATATCCTGGGCGGCGCCGACCCCCCGGGCCGGGGAAAGTTCCTGATCAAGGTCGGCAGCCGGCCCGGCATCCCCGTGCAGATCGGGTTGACCTCCATCGAGAAGAATGACGGCCTGAACGACACCGACACACGCTGGCACGCACCGGTCGAAACTCTCCTGGACCCGGCAGCATCTGCGCTGCCGACAGAAGGAGGCACGCTATGAGCGCTCCGAACCGTAAAGGCATGGGCCTCGGCGATGCCCTTCTGGTCTGGTTGGCCATCGGCTTCATCGTCGTCTTTGGCGGCGGGACCTACGCGGCCGCCCACTTGGGCTCCTGGATGGCCGCCTCGACGCGCCCCCGGCCCATCCGATCGACCTGATCGCCGGGCTTATCAAGGGACGGGTGCCCTGGGCTGCCGAGGCAACGGTCGCCGCAGCCCTCATGGCAGGCCTCACTGTGGTCCTGGCCATCGTCGTGCTCGTGGCCTGGAAGAAAGGCGAGTCCAAGCGTGCCCGGGTGGATAAGGCTGCCCGTTATCTGGGCCGTGGGAAGTCGCTGGCCGCTTTCTCCGAGAAGGGCGCAGCGGCCACCGCGGAGCGGCTGGGCGTGACGGGCACTCCCGGGATCGTCGTTGGCTCCGTGGTCGCCACGGGCCAGAAGTTCGTTCAGTCCTGGGAGGACCTCAGCCTCGATATCTGGGGACCCCGCACGGGTAAATCGACCTCCCGGGTGATGCCCGCCGTCCTGGACGCACCAGGGGCTGTGGTATCGACGTCGAATAAACGCGACGTGGTGGACGGCACCCGCGGTGCCCGCGAGGCCACGGCCCCGGTGTGGGTGTTCGATCCGCAGAAGATCGCCCAGGAGGAACCGGACTGGTGGTGGAACCCGCTCTCCTATGTCACCGACGAAGAGAAGGCCTACAAGCTCACCCAGCATTTCTCGGCCGGGTCGCGGGTCCCCGGGTCCAAACCGGACGCCGACTTCGACCCGAAGGCCGAGGACATTCTCTCCTCGTACTTCCTCGCCGCAGCGCTGGCCGGCCTGCCCATCACGCAGGTCTACCTGTGGGTGACCGAGCAGGTGAACCGCGAACCGATCAACATCCTCAAGACACATGACTACGAGCTGCAGTACAAGGGCCTGGAATCCACGCTGGAGCTGGCCGATAAACAGCGTGACGGTATCTTCGGCACCGCCGAGAAGATGATCCAGTGCCTCAAGAGCCGCAACACGCTGCGCTGGGTCGCCCCCGCCGGCGGCAGAACGGTGGCCACCGATACCCGGCGGCAGTTCAACCCGCACGCGTTCGCCGCCTCGCAGGAGACGATCTACATCCTCTCCAAGGAAGGGGCCGGTTCCGCCGCGCCGCTCACCACGGCACTGACAGTGGCGATCGCTGAGGCCATGGAAGAACGGGCAGAGCGCAGCGGCGGCTGCCTGCCCAAACCTGCGCTGTTCGCCCTGGACGAGTTGGCCAACGTCGTCCGCTGGGCCGGCCTGCCGGACCAGTTCAGCCACTATGGCTCCAAGGGCCTGATCGTCATGGGCATCCTGCAGTCCTGGTCCCAGGGCGTCGAGCTGTGGGGTGAGGCGAACATGCGGAAGATCTGGTCGGCCGCGAACGTCAAGGTCTACGGCGGCGGCGTGGCCGAAGAAGGCTTCCTCCGGGCACTGTCGGACCTGATCGGGGACTACAGCTACGTCAATGTCTCTGTCTCCTCCGGGAAATCCGGGTCCAGCCGCTCCCGACAGGAGGCCAAGGAACGCATCTTCGACGTCTCCAACCTCGCCGAACTGGACCGCGGCCGCGCCGTCGTCCTCGCCTCGGGTGCACCGGCCACGCTGGTCCGGACAATGCCCTGGTACACCGGCCCGCACAAAGACGCCGTGGAGGCATTCATGAGGCAGTACAGCCCGCAACCGGAAGAAGCACCAGTTCCCGTCTCCGCCGCGGCCGCTAATCCCTGGGTCACAGGCTAAGGAAGCGAGTCACCCATGGCAGATGATTTCGGATTGTTCGACACAGATACTCCCGCACCGGACCCCGGCAAGGGCGACAGCGGGGGCAAGGAGAAGGCGCCGGAGCTCGTGTACGGTTCGGCCGAAGAATTCCTGCACGAGCAGCTCCTGCCCACCTATCTCCGCAGCGTCACCGGGAAATCAGCAAAGTGGTGCATCGAGTGGTACTTCCACCCCGAAGCCGTCTCACGCGTCGCTGCTTTGTGGCGCGCCTGGGAACACCTGCGCCTCGACCCGGCCACCGGCATGAGTGTCTGGTGGCAGGACCATGCAGACCACCACATGCGCGTCCTCCTCGACCCACAAGGCCCCTTCTACAACTGCGACATGCAAAAGCACCGCGACCCAGACCATCTGGAGCCGAAGAAGGCCCCGGAAGGTTGGTTCCCCGATGTCCGGAATCAACACGCATAAACGAATAAGGAGGAGAGCCTGCCGAGCGTCCGGCGGCTTGAAGCTGTCCATAGTTGGGGTCAATCCGGGTTATCCACGGCTGGAAATCGGGAGCCATCGGGAAGCTCCCTCAGCAGCAGGAGCGGTGGATAACCCATCAGGACTGTCTCCGGCTGTTGGCAGCGAACTAATTGTCCAGACGCTCGTTGGACAATTACGCAACAGGCTGTTGCGCAACCGGAACTCTTGACTCCGGCCCGTTGCCTCGAAACGCTAAGGGTTCAAGACGAGAGGCTTCGAGATAGAAGAAGGAGCTTCCGTGTTCGGTTGGACCTGTGGGCCCGCCGAATCCGACGGAAGGCCGGCGACGCGCCGGAGAGCGCCCGTTCAGGGCACTCAGGTCGCAGGCCCGCTTCGTACCAGACCTTTCCGCCCGGAAGTCGCTGTCACCGGCGGCCTGAGCTGCAGGGCCTCAACAGCATTACCGCCCTACTGATAGTTGACCCCTCTGGAATCGGTGCTACAGCGGTGCTTTGTACCTGTCTTTCCGTTCGGGCGGCTACGCAGCTCCCCGGACCGGACATCTCCGGTCATACTTTCCGCAAGTGAGGAAAGGAAGTCGAAGCGAAGCGTCTACCTGGCCTTGTTGCTTCCAGCTCCCGCCGAGCGGTAGTGCCGCCCCTCTAGCGGGACGGCCAATGGGCGTTCTGCCCTTCCTGCTTCATAGACCGATGCGCTGGCATTGAAGACCCAGGCAAGCAGTTGGCCTGTCCCCGCCAGAGCGAGCAGCACGCAAAGAGCAGCGAAATAGAGCAAGAACATCAGCGCCGCTACCGTGAACGTACCCAGAAACGCCACGAGAAGACCTACCGTCCGGGGATCATCCATCGCACTTCGAACCCAACTGCCCGGTCCCTACCCGCCGGGCGGATGCTGCTGCGTGGTCGCCAGGACGGCGAGGTCGTGGATGAGTCGCTGCACTTCTCGTTCACGGCCCTGGGACGAAAAGAGGACAGCCGCCGGGGGTCCGGCGGCAGGACCAGAGACAGGGGCTGGCTTTGGGACAGGCGTCGTCGAAGCCGGTTTCTCAACGTCAAACGGATCAATGAATATAACCGGTTCCATCACAACGTCCCCCAGTGTTCGTGGTCTGCTCTGTCTACCACGAACTGATTCCCCTATCGCCCGACCACTCCGGAAAACATCAAGTTCGTCCATCTCCGCGCCTCGGCGACCTCACCAGTGGAATCACGACCCGAAGAACGAAGACGTCTCATACCCCTAGCGTTTCGAGGCACAGAGGTTTCGAAACGTTGAGTCGAGTTGGGAGAGGGAGTCGGTTACCAGTTGACGGACGCGGTCAGGACCTCGAGCCGCACTTCGATCTGGAGGGAAAGGGCGGAAACTGGGAATCTGTTTGTACGGTCGGGGCAGTCAGCTGTTGCTTTGGGTGCC